>NZ_JBWKYW010000046.1:0-52630 GCF_059423965.1 Variovorax sp. GW458-11-26-14-LB1 | reverse complement strand
GGGGAAAGATGGGGCCGCCCATTGTGGCCCCGTCGCCGACTCAGCCTGCGAGGGCCTTGACTGCGATGCGCGTGGCCGAGGCGACCACGTCGTTGCGGCCCTTGGCGTCCTTGTCGGGGAAGGTCAGGTAGACCGACAGCACCAGCGGCGCGCCCGACGGCGGCCACAGCACGCCGACGTCGTTGGTGGAGCCGTACGAGCCCGCGCCGGTCTTGTCGCCCACACGCCAGCCTTTGGGCACGCCGGCCAGGAAGCGCTCGGTGCTGGTGGTGTTGCCGAGCAGCCATTCGCGCATCTGCTCGCGCTGCGGCGCGCCGAGCGCGTCGCCCAGCGCGAGCCGCTGCACGGTGTCGCTCATGGCGGCAGGCGTGGTCGTGTCGCGCGGATCGCCGGGGATGGCGGTGTTCAGCTCGGGCTCGGTGCGGTCGAGGCGGAAGGTGGTGTCGCCGATGCGCCGCGCAAAGGCCGTGACAGCGGCCGGCCCGCCCAGCACCTTCAGCAGCAGGTTGGCGGCGGCGTTGTCGCTGTACTGCATGGTGGCAGCGCACATCTCGTTCACGGTCATGCCGGTGGCGAGGTGCTTCTCGGCGACCGGCGAGTGCGACACCAGGTCGCCCTTGCCGACACTGATGCGGCGCCCGAGCAGGCTGGCGTCGGTCGTGCTGCGTTCGAGCACCGCCGCGGCTAGCACCAGCTTGAAGGTGCTGCACAGCGGAAAGCGCTCGTGCGCGCGGTGTTGCAAGCGCGCGCCGCTGCCGGTGTGGAAGCCCGACACGCCCAGGCGTCCGCCGCAGGCGCGCTCGAGTTCGGCGAGCTGCGTTTCGGCGTCCGACTGCGCGCCCTTCTTCGGCCATGCGCTGCAGGCGCCGGCGAGCGGGGTCACGGCGGCGGCGAGCAACAGGGTGCGGCGCTGGATCAGAGGGTTCATGTGCGTGCGTCTTTCTTTTCGCGAGTGGATGGAATGAAAGGCATCGTAGGAGCGCCGCCGCCGCGCTTCCAGCGCCCGGAGCGCGCACGGCGTCCCGGGTGTATCAGGTGTAACGCCATTTCATCATTCAACCTTCGGGTTGAATTTTATTCGGAACCGATCTACATTCAACTTCATGGTTGAACTTGAAATCGAAGACGAACGGCTCGACGCCGTGTTCCACGCCCTGGCCGACAGCACGCGGCGCACCATGCTGCAGCTGCTTGCGCAGGGCGAATGCAGCGTGGGCGAACTGGGCGCGCCGTTTCGCATGTCCTTCGCGGGCGCCTCCAAGCACGTCAAGACGCTGGAGCGCGCGGGGCTGGTGTCGCGCACCGTGCAGGGCCGCGCGCACGTGTGCCGGCTGGAACCGGCGGCGCTCGCCACGGCCGATGCCTGGCTGCGCGCGTACGAAGTCTTCTGGAACCACCGCCTGGACGCCCTGGCGGATGCGCTGCGGCGCGATGCCCACGATGACGGCAGCAGCCGCGCATGAACAACGTCTCTCCCCTCATTCACCCAAGGAGCACCGCCCCATGACCACGACCCTGAAGCACAGCCTGGGCACGCAGACCGAGCCCGGCACCCTGCGCATCGAGCGCACCCTGCCCGCGCCCATCGACCGCGTGTGGACCTACCTCGTCGACCCCGAGAAGCGCCGCAGCTGGCTGGCCGGCGGCACGATGGCGCAAGCGCCCGGCGCGGTGTTCGAGCTGCGCTTCCAGCACACCGAGCTGTCGGGCGAGGTGGCGCCCGAGCGCTTCGCGGCCTACCGCGAGACCCATGTGCAGCACTCGCGCGTGCTGCGCATCGAGCGGCCGACCCTGCTGGTCATCAGCTGGGGCAGCGAGCGCGAGGACGCGTCCGAGGTCAGCTTCGAACTGTCGCCGCAGGGCGCGCAAGCGACGCACCTGGTGCTCACGCACCGCCGCCTGCCCGACCGCAAGGAAACGCTGAGTGTGGCCAGCGGCTGGCACGCGCACCTGGGCGTGCTCGACGAGGTGCTGCACGGGCGCGCGCCGCAAGGCTTCTGGACGCAGCTGGAGGCCGCCGAGGCGGCCTACGCGACGCACATCCGCTGAAGGGCGTCGGGCCGCGTCAGGCCCGGCGGGCGGGCTGCGAAGGCGCGCGGCAGGGCTGCACGCGGACTGCGCGGCTGATCACCTGGCGCTGCTCGCGCGCCCCCTTGAGCAGGCGCTCGGCCGCGACCCTGCCGTGGGGCACCGGCGCGCCCTCGCCCATTTCCGACACGGCCACGAACACCGTCTGCCCGCCTTCGAGCACGGCCTGCGTCTTCGGTTGCGACTTGCCCGCGTACAGCGGCGCGTCGTCGATGTAGGCCTCCAGCGAGTGCGCGCCCGGCGCCACGCACAGGCGCGTGAAGCCGTTGGGCATCAGCGCGGCATGGAACTCGCCATCGACATACACATGCGCGGCGCCCGTGCTGGGCGTGGACGTGGCGCGGCGGAAGAACACGACCTGCGCCAGCTCGGGCACCACCGCGGGCGCGGGCCGGTACACCGCCCCCTTGCGCGCGTTCGTGGCCGATACCGCGACGGGCACGGCCATGTTCATCGGCTCGGAAGGCGGCGGCATCGGCGGCAGGGGCACGTACGCCGTGACGGCGACGGGGCCGCAGCCCGCGACCAGCGTGGAGGCGGCAAGCAGCCAGCGGCCCGCGCGCAGGCGGGGATGGAAGGAAAGGAATCTGGACAAGGACATGGCGTGCTTCGAGCGCCTTCAGAAAAAAGGCAGCCATCTGGCGAAGAGAAGGAAGAGCGGGCCGGCCGGAAAACGGCCAGCGCTCAGGGAACGAAGCACTCTAGGAAAAACCACCGAGGCAGGCCATCGGACGAATCCGAAAGCGATGCGCGATGGCGTGGGCCCGCGCTGAAAACGCGGGCCCGGCGACGCGTCGGCTCAGGCCGCGCGCAGCCGGCCGGCCGCGATGCGCACTGGCATCGACAACAGGATCTGCGCCATGCTCTTGCCCAGCGGGTCGGTGCGCAGCGACGCCATGCCGCCGCCGCCCAGCGCCGCTTCGCAGACGAAGTTGAAGGCGCCGATGCCGGGCAGCTCGTAGCGCGTCACCTCGCCTTCGACCAGGTGCGACATGTAGGCGCGCACGGCCTGCGCGCTGAGCTGCTCGCGCAGCACGGGCAGGTAGTGCGGCTCGCGCGCGAGGATGCCGATGTTCGAGACGTCGCCCTTGTCGCCGCTGCGGCCATAGGCCAGGCGGATCAGCGGCACCTCGAGCCATTCGTCGTCCGCGTCCGGGTCGGTGGCGTCCGCCTGCGGCGCCACCTCATCGGCCACAGCGACCTCCGTCGCCTGCGCCCTCACGGCCACGGGCCACGACTCGCCCGCCATCTCGACCACGGGCGTGAACAGCGCCTTGTCCACGAGCAGCGGAAACTGCCGGATCGACAGCGCCACCGACGGCCGCCCACCGCCCAGGCCGGTGGTGCCGGGCGCCCACGAGGTGCCGGCCGCCGAGATCTCGCGCGCGAAGAGTTCGAGCGGCGGCTTGTCCGCGTGCGTCACGGCCACGCGCAGCACCGCCTGGCGCGGCGGCTGGGCGGTGGCGCGCGGGCCGTAGCATTGCTCGGCGCCCAGCACGTCGATGTGGGTGGCCGAGAAGTCGGCCCAGCCGCGCTGCGCGAACAGGTCGCGCGTGCGGCGCAGCATGGCTTCGCCGCTGCGCCGCGCCTTGGCGGCGGCGTCGAAGCCGACGATCAGCAGCTCGGCGTTGCAGCGGTAGCCCGCGGCGTAGGTCGCCGTGACCTTGTAGCGACCCGAGGGCGCACGTCCTCTCGCGCCCGAAACGCGCACCCGGTTCGCGCCCACGGCCTCGATCTGCACGGTGCGAAAGTCGCAGGTCACGTCGGGCAGCAGGTAGGCCGCGGGGTCGCCGATCTCATACAGCAACTGCTCGCCCACGGTGGCGCGGCTCACCAGCCCGCCGGTGCCGGGCGGCTTGCCGACGACGAAGCTGCCGTCGGCCGCGCATTCGACCACCGGGTAGCCGATGTGGGCCCAGTCGGGCACCTGCTCCCAGTCGGTGTGCAGGCCGCCGGTGGCCTGCGCGCCGCATTCGATGATGTGGCCGGCCAGGCTGCCGCCCGCGAGGCGGTCCCAGTCGTCGTCGTCCCAGCCGAATTCGTGCATCAGCGCGCCGAGCGTGACGGCGCTGTCGACGCAGCGGCCCGTGATGACGATCTGCGCGCCGGCATCGAGCGCCCGCGCGATCGGCACGGCGCCCAGGTAGGCGTTGGCGCTCACGAGGCGCTCGGGCAGCGGCGCGCCCGTGCTCATGTGGCCGATGCCCTGCGCGCGCAGCGCTTCCGCATGGGGCAGCGCATCGTCGCCCATGACCACGGCGATCCGCGGCGCGAGCCCCATGCCGGCCGCCAGGTGCGTGAGCGCGGCGGCGCAGGCGCGCGGGTTCACGCCGCCGGCGTTGGCGATCACGCGGATGCCCTGGCGCATCACGTCGGGCAGCACGGCGGCCATGGCGGTGGTGACGAAGTCGGTGGCGTAGCCGGCGTCGGGGTTCTTCAGCTTCGCGCCGGCCAGCAGCGACATCGTGAGTTCGGCCAGGTAGTCGAACACGAGGTAGTCGATGCCGCCGTGCGCCACGAGCTGCGGCGCGCCGGTGCTGCTGTCGCCCCAGAAGCCCGAGGCGCCGCCGATGCGCACGGTCTTCTGCTGCGTGTGGGGGCTGTTCATCGCGCGGCTCATTCGGGCTCGATGCCGGCAGCGCGGATCACGCGGCCCCACTTCTGCGACTCGGCGGCCTGGAACTTCGCGAGCGCCTCGGGCGTGCCGGTGGCGGCCTCGCCGCTGGAGATGGCTTGGTAGGCGACGATGGCAGGCGAGGCCGACACTTTCACCAGCATCTCGTTGAGCTTGCGCGTGACGGCCGCGGGCGCGCCCGGCGGCAGGTAGACCGCCGTCCAGTACGACATGTCGTACCCCTTCACGCCCGCCTCGGCCACGGTCGGCAGCGCGGGCACGGCGGCCAGGCGCTTGTCGCCGCTCACGGCCAGCGCGCGCAGCTTGCCGCTCTTGACGTGCGGCAGCGCGGTGGGCGCGTCGGCGAACATGAAATCGACCTGCCCGCCCAGCAGGTCGGTGATGGCCATCGGGTTGCTCTTGTAGGGCACGTTCACCATGTCGATGCCGGCCATCTGCTTGAGCAGCTCGCTCGCCACGCGGCTGGACGAGCTGCCGCTGCCGAAGTTGAGCTTGCCCGGCGACTTCTTCGCCGCCGCCACGAGGTCGGCCACCGACTTGATCGGCGAATCGGCCCCCACCAGCAGCAGCATGTGGCCCTTGGACAGCAGCGCGACGGGGGTGAAGTCTTTCACCGGGTCGTAGGGCAGCTTCTTGTACAGGTGCTCGTTGGCGGCGTGCGTGGTGTTGGTGGTCATGAGCAGCGTGTAGCCGTCGGGCGCGGCCTTGGCGACGTACTGCGCGGCCAGGAAGCCGCTGGCGCCGGCGCGGTTCTCCACGATCACCGGCACCTTGTACTCGGTGGTCAGGGCCTGCGCGATGCTGCGTGCCTGCTGGTCGGTGCCGCTGCCGGCCGCGAACGGCACGACGACGGTGAGCGGCTTGGCGGGATAGTCCTGCGCGTGGGCAGGAGCCGCCGCCGCGACCGCGAAGGCCAGGACCGCGCCGAAGCGGAAGATGGAAGTGCGCATGGGTGATGTCTCCGGTGGGATGTAGTTTTTGAGAAGGGAAAGGGTGCGGTCGCTCAGGCGCTGTCGCCGTGCGGCACCGGCGGCGCGCCGAGCGCCGCGTTGTGCTCGCCCAGCCGGGGCGCGACCGCGCGGTGCGCGGGCCGCACGCCGTCGATGGACATCGGCAATGCCGTGAGGCGGAAGTCTTCGCCCGGCACAGGCTGCAGCATGCCCAGCGCCTCCACCTGCGGGTGCGCGACGGCCTCGGGCACGGTGTGCACCGGCGCGCAGGGCACGCCGGCGGCGGTGAAGCGCGCCATCCAGTCGGCGCGGGCGCGCGCGCGCAGCAGCGGGCCGATCTCCTCGAACAGCGCCGCCTTGTGCTGCAGCCGCTGGCGGTTGCCGGCGAAGCGCGCGTCGGTGGTCCAGTCGTCGCGCCCGAGTTCGTGCGCGAACTTGGCGAAGAGCCGGTCGTTGCCACAGCAGATCAGGAGCGGCGCATCGGCGGTATCGAAAGATTCGTAAGGCACGAAGCCCGGGTGGCCCGAGCGGTGGCGCTCGGGCAGCCGGCCTTCGTTGACGTAGGCGTCGGCCTTCTGCCCGGTCCAGACCAGCGCCGTCTCCAACAACGAGGTGCTCACCACACCGCCCCGCCCCGTGAGGTGGCGCCGCTGCAGCAGCGCCAGCGCGCCGATCACGGCCCACATGCCGGTGCCCTGGTCGCAGACCGAGGCGCCGGTGCGCATGGGCGGATCGTCGGGCCCGCCGTTGATGCTCGACAGCCCGCTGAAGGCCTGGATCAGCGGCTCGTAGCCCGGCTGCATGCGCAGCGGGCCGGTGTGGCCGAAGGCCGAGATCTCGCAGTAGATGAGCCGCGGATGGCGCGCGCACAGCGACGGGCCGTCGATGCCCATGGACTGCGTGACGCCGGGGCGCAGGTTGTGGATGAGGATGTCGGCGCCGGCCGCCAGGGTCTCGAAGGCGGCCATGCCCTCTTCGCTCTTCAGGTCGATGGCGACCGAACGCTTGCCGCGGTTGAAGACGTGGAAATTGAGCGCGTCGCCGTGGCGGAACGCCGGGCCCATGTGGCGCGCGTCGTCGCCGCCCTCGACGCGCTCGAGCTTCACGACGTCGGCGCCGAGGTCCGCCAGGATCGCGCCCGCGAAGGGCCCCGCCAGCACCTGCCCGAGCTCGAGCACCCGGATGCCTTCCAGAATTTTGGTGTCCATGTCACGGGGGCGCGTAGGCCCCTTGTCTCCGTGTATCGAATGCGCCAGTCTCGGCGTCGCGCATTGATCTGTGAAGAACAATATTCCTATATCTGTGATAACTTGGATGGATCAATCCACCGCCACCTCGAGAGGCCCCGTTCGTGCGAGTCGACATCACGCTGCAGCAGCTCGAGGCCTTCGTCGAAGTCGCGAAGACCACCAACTTCCGCGCCGCCGCGCAGGCCCTGCATGTGTCGCAGCCGGCGCTGAGCCGCACGGTGCGCATCGTCGAAGACCTGGTGGGCGCGCGCCTGTTCGACCGCGACACGCGGCACGTCGAGCTCACGCCGGCCGGGCGCGAGCTGCTGCCGATCGCACTGCGCATCCTGGAGAACTTCAACAGCTCGTTCAGCGAGCTGTCGCAGTTCCTCGAAGGCCGCAGCGGCCACCTGACGATCGCGGCGCTGCCCTCGACCGGCGTGGCGCTGCTGCCCGGCGCCATCGCCGAGTTCCGCCAGCAGCATCCGCAGGTGCAGTTCTCGCTGATCGAAGGGCCGGCCGAGGCGGTGCGTGCCGCGGTGGACGAAGGCCGCGCCGACTTCGGCCTCAGCGTGCGCCCCGGCCCGCACGAGCCCCTGCTGTACCGCCACCTGCGCGACGACCCCTTCGTGCTGCTGTGCCGGCGCGACGACCCGCTGGCCGCGCGCGCCTCGGTGTCGTGGTCGGTGTTCGCGACGCGGCCCTTCATTGCGAGCAGCTTCCAGAGCAGCATCCGGCCGATCACCGACGCCGCCTTCCTGCAGCGCGGCCTGCAGGTGCAGCCCGCGCTCGAATACCCGAGCGTGGCCGTGGCGGGCGCGCTGGTGGCGGCCGGGCTGGGGCTCACTGCCCTGCCCCGGCTCGCGCTGCAGCTGTCGCAGAACGACGAGCTGGCCACCGTGCCGTTGCAGCGCCCGCTGATGTCGCGGCCCATCGGGCTGGTCACGCGCGCGGGGCGCTCGCCCTCGCCCGTGGGCCGTGCCTTCATGGACCTGCTGCACCGTCGGGAATCCTCCCGGCGCTGACCGGCGCACGGTGCGCTGCGGCATGATCGACGCCATGCACAGCACGCCCCCGTATCCCCTGGTCATCGTCAAGGTCGGTGACACCCATGACGCGCTGCGCGAAGGCCGCGGCGACTTCGAGCACTGGATCGCCGACGGCCTCGGCACGCAGACCCTGCCCCTGGTGGTGGTCGACCCGCGCCGCGGCGACACGCTGCCCGCACCCGGCCAGGTCGCGGGCGTGGTCGTCACCGGCTCGCACGCGATGGTGTCGCACCGCGAGCCCTGGAGCGAAACCACCGCCGCCTGGCTCGCCGAACTGGTCGCACGCGACACGCCCGTGCTCGGCATCTGCTACGGCCACCAGCTGCTGGCGCACGCGCTCGGCGGCGAGGCCGGCCACCACCCGCAAGGCCCGGAGGTCGGCACGGTCACCGTCACGCTCGACGCGGCCGCCGCCGGCGACGCGCTGCTGGGCGACCTGCCCGCGCAGTTCCCGGCGCAGGCGATCCACTGGCAGAGCGCGCTGCGCCTGCCCGAGGGCGCGGTGAAGCTGGCCCACAGCGCGCACGAGCCGGTCCACGCCTTCCGCGTGGGCGCGCAAGCCTGGGGCCTGCAGTTCCACCCCGAGTTCGACGCCCAAACCATGGGCGGCTACATCGACCTGCTGGCCCGCGACCTCGCCGCGGACGGGCTCGACGCCGCGGCGCTACGCGAAGGCGTGCGCCCCACCGACGCGGCGGCGGGCCTGCTCGGGCGCTTCGCACGGATCGTCGAGGCCAAGGCGCAGCCAACCGTCTGAGGGCGCCGACGGGGCGTCGGCGCGCGACTACAAAAAGCGGGCCCCGCTTGGGTTAAGGTGCGGTTCCTTTCGCAGCTTTCCCCGCCTCATGACCACGCCTTCGTCCCCGCCGGCCCGCAAGCACTTCTCGATGATTCGCGGCTTTCACCTGGCCGATGTGTTCACGCTCGGCAACGCGGCCTGCGGCGTCGGGGCGGTGTTCTTCGCGATGGCCTTCATGCGCAGCCAGTCGCTCGCCCACTTCTACTGGGCCGCGGCGCTCGCCCCGGCCGCCTTCATCTTCGACGTGCTCGACGGCCGCATCGCGCGCTGGCGCCAGACCCAGTCGGCGCTCGGGCGCGAACTCGACTCGCTGGCCGACGTGATCTCCTTCGGTGTGCTGCCCGCCGCGCTCGGCTTCGCCGCCGGCCTGGACGGCGGCTGGGACTGCGCGGTGCTCATCTACTTCGTCGGCTGCGGCGTGAGCCGGCTCGCGCGCTACAACGTGACGGCGGAGGCCCTCTCGGCCGGCGCCGACAAGGTGAAGTACTTCGAAGGCACGCCGATCCCGACCAGCGTGGTGCTGGTGGGCGTGCTGGCCTACGCGGCCTCGAAGGGCGCCCTCGGCGCCAACGTGTGGGGCGGCGCCTGGACGCTCGGCCCCTGGCAGTTGCACCCGCTGGTGCTGCTGTTCGCGCTCTCGGGCACGCTGATGATCAGCAAGACCCTGCGCATTCCCAAGTTCTGACAACCCGCCCATCTCACCCACCTGACAAAGGGGACCCCGCATGGCGATGAAGCTGTATTTCGACCCGCGCAGCCGTGCGCAGGTCGCCAAGTGGATGCTCGACGAGGCCGAGGTCGACTACGAGATCGTGCCCACGCTCATCCGGGAGGGCGCCCACAAGCGCCCCGAGTTCCTGAAGATCAACCCCGCCGGCAAGCTGCCCGCGCTGGTCGACGGCCGCACCCGCATCTTCGAGAACGCGGCCATCTGCATGTACATCGCCGAGAAGTACCCCGGCAAGCGCCTGGCGCCAGCGGTGGGCACGCCCGAGCGCGGGCGCTACCTGTCGCTCATGGTCTATTCGACCGCGCAGCTCGAGCCCTCGATGGGCGACAGCCTGCTGAAGATCAAGAGCAACAACAGCGCGCGCGGCTGGACCGATTTCGAGCAGGCCAAGGACGCCGTCGAACGCGAACTCGGCGACGGCCCCTACCTGTTCGGTGCCCAGTTCACGGCCGCCGACGTGATGATCGGCTCGATGCTCATCTGGCACCGCGCCTTCGGCGGGCGCACCAACCGGCCCAAGCTCGACGCGTACATCCACCGGCTGCAAGCGCGGCCCAAGGGCATGAAGTTCGGCTGAGGTAAGTGGCAAGGCGTGCCGCGCTGGCGACAGTGCGCGGCGGAGGTTCATCCTCTAATCGGTCCCTCTTTTTCGACCCTTTTCCCACCTCACGCCCGCCCCATGACTTCGAACACCTCGCGCTCCCGGTTCTCGTTGACGGCCCTCTCCCTGGGCCTGGTCGCCCTGCTCGGGGCCTGTGCCAGCACGCCGCCGCCCGGCAGCCGCAGCGTGAGCATCGAGCGCACCACCTTCGGCATCGCGCACATCACGGCGCCCAACTACGAAGGCCTGGCCTACGGCACCGCCTACGCGCATGCGCAGGACAACGTCTGCCAGACCGCCGAGCACCTGCTGACGCTGCGCGGCGACCGCGCGCAGTTCCTCGGGGCGCAGAACACCGGCGACTTCGGCCTGGGCCGCATGCCCAACGCGCAGATCGACCTGTTCGTGCGCTACCACATGGACGACGCGGCGCTGGCCCGCGCGGCGGCCACCACCAACGACGAGGTGAAGGCCGCGCTGCGCGGCTACGTTGCGGGCTACAACCGCTACCTGCAGGATGCGGGCCCCAATGGCCTGCCCGAAGCCTGCCGCGGCAAGCCCTGGGTGCGCCCGATGACGGCCGCCGACCTGGCGCGCGCCACCGAGCAATCGATGATCCAGGGCGGCCTGGGCGCACTGGCCGGCGCCGTGCTGGCCGCCGTGCCGCCGGCCCCGGGCGCCAAGACCGGCGCGGCGCCGGTCGCGCTGAAAGAGGCGGTGGCCGAGATCGGCCGCCACAGCTTCAACGCCAACCCCGAAGGCGGCGAGCTGGGCTCCAACGGCTGGGCCTTCGGGCGCAACGCCACGCCCGACGGCAAGGGCCTGCTGCTGGGCAACCCGCACTTCCCCTGGAACGGCACCAACCGCTTCTGGCAGATGCACCTGACCATCCCCGGCCAGCTCGACGTGATGGGTGCCACCGGCGGCCTGAGCCCGGTGGTGTCGATCGGCTTCAACAAGGACGTGGCCTGGACCCACACCGTGTCGACCGGCAAGCGCTTCACGCTGTACGAACTCAAGCTCGACCCCAACGACCCGACCGTGTATTGGGTCGACGGCCAGCCGAAGAAGATGGTCGCGCGCACCGTCGCACTGCCGGCCGCCGCCACGGCGGGCGGCGCGCCCGTGCAGCACACCTTCTACGCCACCGACTGGGGCCCCGTGGTCTCGCTGCCGCGCGCCGGCCTGGGTTGGACCGCCCAGAAGGCCTATGCGATCCGCGACGCCAACACGCTCAACGTGCGCTCGGCCGAGAGCTGGATGAAGATGGGCCGGGCCCGCAACGTCGCCGAGCTGCGCGCCGCCATGGGCAACCAGGGCATCCCGTGGATCAACACCCTGGCGGCCGACCGCGAGGGCAACGCGATGTACGCCGACCTGTCGGTCGTGCCCGACGTGTCGGCCGAGATGCTCAAGACCTGCGCGCCCTCGCCGGCCGCCGCCGCGCTGCTCAATGCCGCCGGCCTGCCCGTGCTCGACGGCTCGCGCAGCGCCTGCGCCTGGCACCGCGACCCCGGCGCCGCCGCGCCCGGCATCATCGCGCCGGCCCGCATGCCGGTCGTCGTCACGCCCGACTACGTGCAAAACAGCAACGACAGCTTCTGGCTCAGCAACCCCGAGACGGCACCGATGGCGGGCGTCTCACCGCTGGTCGGCCCGGTCGGCGTGCCGCAGCGGCTGCGCACGCGCAGCGCCATCATGGAAATCCGCGGCCGCCTCGCGGGCACCGACGGCCTGCCGGGCAACCGCATGGGCGCGGCCGAGCTGCGCAGCGTGATCTTCCGCGACAGGAACCTCGCCGGCATGCTGGTGATGGACGACCTGAAGGCCGCGTGCACCGCCACCGGTGCCGCGCTGAGCGCCGACCAGGCCCTGGGCTGCCGCGTGCTCTCCGCCTGGGACCGCACCAGCAACGCCGAGTCGAAGGGCGCGGCGCTGTTCCGCGAGTTCTGGCGCAAGGCCAAGGACCTGCCGAAGGTCTGGCGCGTGCCCTTCGACCCGGCGCAGCCCGTGACCACGCCCACCGGCATGGACATGGCCACGCCCGCCACGCGCGAGGCGGTGTTCAAGGCGCTGGGCGACGCGGTCAGCACCGTGCGCACCGCCGGCTTCGCGGCCGACGTGGCGCTGGGCGTGCCGCAGTCGCGCACCGTGCGCGGCCAGAAGATCGCGCTGCCCGGCGGCGACGAGTTCGAAGGCGTGCTCAACAAGCTCGAATCGCAGGGCCAGCCGCTGATCGACCCGAAGGGCTACGCCATCAACTACGGCAGCAGCTACATGCAGGTCGTGACCTTCGACGCGCGCGGCCCCGTGGCGCAAGGCCTGCTCACCTACGGCCAGAGCAGCGACCCGGCCTCGCCGCGCGCCTACGACCAGCTGCCGCTGTTCGCGGCCAAGCAGTGGCATCCGCTGCCCTTCCACCCGGCCGACGTGCAGGCGCAGCGCGAAGGCAAGCCGCTGCAGCTGGCGTACTGAACCATGTCCTCGCCCCCCGTTCCTTTTCCCGCCCACGCCGCCACAGGCATCGACCTGCTGAACCGCCTGGCCGCCGAGCAGCCGCTCGCCCCGGCCTGCGATCACTTCTACTTCCTGCGCCACGGCCAGACCGGGCGCAACGCGCTGCGCGTCTTCCAGGCGCCCGACGAGCCGCTGAGCGCGCTCGGGGAGCAGCAGGCGGTGCAGGCGGCCGAGCTGCTGGCCGGCGAGCCGATCGGCGCCATCGTGTGCAGCGACGCGCGCCGCGCCTTCGACACCGCCCACACCGTGGCGCGCGCCCTGGGCCTCGTGCCCAGCGCGCACGAGAACCTGCGCGAGCGCAACTTCGGCGCGCTCATCGGCACCTCGTCGGCCCACATCGACTGGGCCTGCGAGCCCGAGGGCGGCGAGACGCTGGCGCAGTTCGTCGACCGCAAGCGCCAGGCACTGGCCACCGCGCTCGCCGCGCAGCCCGCGCCGGTGCTGGTGGTGGCGCACGGCGGCACGCTCTACGCGCTGGCTGCGCTGCTGGGCGTGGCGGTCGATGCGAGCATCTTCGGCAACGCGCAACCCTTGCGCTTCACACGTGCCGGCCCCACATGGGCCGTGACGCCGCTGCAACAGCGGCACGCCGACGGCGGAGCCGCCCTGGCCTGAACCAGCGCCCGGTCGCCCTGTACGCCGTCCACCGAAAGGAATCACCACCACCATGGAATTCAAGGACTACTACAGCGCACTGGGCATCGAACGCACCGCGTCCGACGACGAGGTGCGCAAGGCCTACCGCAAGCTCGCCCGCAAGTACCACCCCGACGTCAGCAAGGAGCCCGACGCCGAGCAGCGCATGCGCGACATCAACGAGGCCAAGGACGTGCTCGGCGACAAAGAGAAGCGCGCCGCCTACGACGCGCTGGCCGACCGAGTCGCACGCGGCGGCCGGCCCGACGGCAGCTTCGAGCCGCCGCCCGGCTGGGACACCGGCTACGAGTTTCACCGCGGCCCGCGCCAGGGCCCGGCCGACCACGCCGACTTCAGCGAATTCTTCTCGTCGATGTTCGGCGACGCCGAGCGGCGCGGCGCCACGCGCCAGAACTACCGCGCGCGCGGCGAAGACCACCACGCGGCCATCGAGATCACGCTCGAAGACGCGCTGAACGGCGCCGAGCGCGAGCTCACGCTGCGCGCCCAGACACTCGACGCGCAGGGCCGTCCGCAGTGGGAGAACCGCACGCTCGCCGTGAAGATCCCGCCCGGCGTGCACCCCGGCCAGTTCATCCGCCTCGCGGGGCAAGGCATGCCCGGCCACGGCGGCGAGCCGGCCGGCGACCTGTACCTCGAGGTGCGCATCGCGCCGCACAAGCTGTACCGCGTGGAAGAGCGCGACCTGTACATGACGCTGCCCATCACGCCCGCCGAGGCCGCGCTGGGCGCGCAGGTGCAGGTGCCCACGCCCACCGGCGGCGTGGTCGAGGTCACCGTGCCGCCCAACGCGCGCGGCGGCATGAAGCTGCGGCTCAAGGGCCGCGGCTTCGCGGGCAAGACGCCCGGCGACCTGTACCTGCTGCTCGAGATCGCACTGCCGCCCGCCGACAGCGAGGCCGCACGCAACGCCTACGCACAACTCGCGCAGGCGACCTCCTCGTTCAACCCCCGCCAGCACCTGGGAGTCTGAGCATGGCGAACTTTTCTTCCGTGACCACCACCACGGCCATCGGCGTCTCGCACCCGCTGGCCGCGAACGAACTGGCGCACGCCTGCGGCGCCGACACCGCCTGGGTCGTGCAACTGGTCGAAGTGGGCATCGTGCAGGTCACCACGACCGACGCACCGCCCGAGCGCTGGGAGTTCTCCAGCACCGACCTGCAGCACGCGCTCGAAGCGCGCCGGCTCGAACGCGACTTCGGCGTGAACCTGGACGCCGCCGCGCTGATCCTCGACCTGCAACACGAAGTGCGGCGGCTGAAGGCGGTGCTGCAGGCGCACGGCGTGGGCTGAAAAAGCGACGCGCGCGCGTCGCGGGTCACGCGCGTGCAATGACTGCCAGATCCGCACAGCCGCCCGCCATTTGCGAACAGGATCGGTGAGCCCTCGGCCCTAGATTGCCGCTGCCTGCGAAATTTCGCATGGCAGGCCGGCGCGCAGGCAACCCTTCACACACGCCCGGCCTCCTCACACAGGAGACAAGAAGGCATGACCTCGCACAGGCTGAAGACCGCGCTCGACGCAACGCTGCACCAGACCGTTCACCGCCACGGCGGCGCCCCCGGCGTCGTCGCGATGGCGACCGACCGCACGGGCAATTTCTACGAAGGCGCCGCCGGCACGCGCGAACTCGGGCTCGACCGGCCGATGGCCACCGACAGCGTGTTCGCCATCTTCTCGACCACCAAGGCGATCACGGGCACCTGCGTGATGCAGCTGGTCGAGGAAGGCAAGATTTCGCTCACCGACCCGGCCGGCGCCTACGTGCCCGAGATCGACGAACTGCAGGTGCTCGACGGCTTCGATGCCGACGGCCGGCCGCGCACGCGCGCGCCACGCCGACGCATCACGGTCAACGACCTGATGCTGCACACCTCGGGCCTGGGCTACGAGTTCTTCAGCGAAGACGACCTGAAGTACCGCGCCGCGCTGAACATTCCCACGGTGGTGTCGGGCAGCTTCGAATCGATTCGCACCGTGCTGCTGCACGAGCCGGGCGCGGCCTGGACCTACGGCGCCAACATCGACTGGCTGGGCCGCATCGTCGAACGGCAGCGCGGCAAGCGCCTGGGCGAGGTGATGAAGGAGCGCGTCTTCGAGCCGCTGGGCATGCAGGACATCGGCTTCGGCATGTCCGAGTCGATGAAGGCGCGCCGCGTGACCATCCACGACCGCGCCGCCGACGGCCGGCTCACGCCGCTGCCCGAGCTGGTGCTGCCCGAGCCGCCGCCGATGGACATGGGCGGCCACGGCCTGTATGCCACCGTGGGCGAGTACATGAAGTTCATCCGCATGGTGCTGAACGACGGCGCCGGGCCGCACGGGCGCGTGTTGAAGGCCGACACGGTGCAGCGCATGGCACAGGACGGCCTGGCCGCGATGGACCTGTCGGTGGGCGGCTGGCGCACGTCGGTGCCCGCGCTGAGCAACACGGGCGAGTTCCTGCCCGGCACCGACAAGGGCTGGTCCTACACCTTCATGACCAACCGCGAGCGCGCGCCCACGGGCCGCCCCGCCAACTCGCTGATGTGGGCGGGCCTGGCCAACAGCTTCTTCTGGATCGACCGCGAGAGCGGCATCGGCGGCTACTGGGCGACGCAGATCCTGCCGTTCCAGGACTGCGCGAGCTACCCGGGCTTCGTGGCTTTCGAGACCGCGGTTTACCATCACCGCTGAACCGTCGAGCGGTGCGCGCCCCGAGGCGTGCACCTTCTTCTTTCCGAACCGAGGTGCGCGATGGATGCGATCCGCAACGTGCTGGTCACCGACGCCCGCGGGCAGCCGAGCGAGCGCCACCGCCTGGTGGCCTCGCACGACTGGGACGACATCCGGCGCTGGTCGGACCGCATCTACATGCCCTACCGCGTCACACCCATCGGGCGGGCGCGCACGCCCGACTCGGTGCTCGACGCCACGCGCATCGGGCACTTCACGCTGAGCCGCTTCCACTACGGCATTCCGGTCAACATCAAGGACTTCTCGCCCGACAGCGGCGTCGGCATGGTACTGACGACCGTGCGCGGCGCGGGCCGCCACTGGTCCGAAGCCAACGCCTATGCCGACACGGGCGTGGGCGACGCCTTCGTGGTCGACACCTCGCGCACGCATTACTGGGTGGACTTCGACGCCAACCACCTGCAGGTGAACCTCAGCTTCTCGCACGACGCGCTGGCCGCGCTGCATGCGCGCTGGTTCGGCGCACCCGCCGACGAGCGGCTGTGGACGCGCAAGTTCAAGTTCGGCGGCGCCCAGTCGAGCTGGATCGCTCTGCTGTCGTATGCCTGCCGCTGCGTCACCGAGCTACCCGAAGCGGTCGACACCGGCCCGCTGGGGCGGCACCTCGAGGAGATGATCGGCGTGCACGTGCTGACCCAGTGGCGCGAGCAGCTGGAGCACCCTGCCGAGGCGGTGCAGCACCGCATGGCGCCGCGGCATGTGCTGGCGGCCGAGCGCCACATCCGCGAGCACGCCCAGCACGCGCCCACGCTCGGCGAACTGGCGAGCGTGGCGGGCGTCAGCGTGCGCACGCTGAACAGCGCCTTTCGCGAATACCGCCAGGCCACGCCGATGCGCGCGCTGCGCGAGCAGCGCCTGCAGGGCGTGCGCGCCGAACTGCTGATGGCCGACGCCGGCGCGACGGTGCGCTCGGTGGCGCAGGCGTGGGGCTACGCCAACTTCGGCCTGTTCGCCGCGGCCTACCAGCAGCGCTTCGGCGAGCTGCCCTCGGCCACGCTGCGTTCACGCAAGACGGGCTGAGCCTTCATCTGATCTTCAGCTTGGAGCGCGCTCGCGCTCCCACAATGCCAAGCGGGCGCGGCACCTCGCCTTGCCTGGAACGCCCGGTCGCCATCGCCACCGGGCAACTCCCCTTCCCTCGATGGCATCTGGCATCGCGTCCGCGCCTGGATGCGACCGATGCCGAGCACCTCTTGAGCGAATGAACAACCCTCGCCCGTCCTTCTTCCCGGCCTGCGCGTCGATCGCAGCCACCTTTGTCCTCACGGCCTGCGCCGCCTCCATCCGGCCCGCCAGCGACGACCCCGACGTCGTGCAGGAGCAGGCCCTGCAGCAGTCGCTGTCGCTGAACCACCGCATGACGCTGCAGCGCCGGCTCGACGACGTGGCGATCCCGCTCCTGGAGCACAGCGCGCCGTTCTGCGGCGGCGACGTGCGGGCCAGCCTGGGCGCGCACATCGCCAGCCTGTGGAGCTTCGAGAAGGAAGAACGCGCGGCGGCGAAACAGACCTTGCACCTGGACGACCGGCTGACCGTGCTGTGGACACTCGACCGGAAGCAGGCGCCGGCCACACCGCTGCGCGCCGGGGACGTGCTGCTGTCCGTCGGCGGCAAACCGCTGCCCGCCGGCGAGAAAGGGATCGACCGGCTCAACGACGTGCTCATCGACGCCGCGCGCACCAAGCCCGCCAAACGCGAAGGCTGGCTGGAGGCCGTGGTGCAGCGCGAGGGCCAGTCGACGGCGCTGCGCCTGCCGTACACCACGGCGTGCAACTACACCGCCGTCACGCGCATGAAGAACGAGGTCCATGCGGAGAACGACGGGCACGAGATCGTCGTCAACTCGGCGCTGATGCGCTTCTTTCCCGACAGCCGCGACCTCGCGATCGTGCTGGGGCACGAGCTGGCCAACGGCGTGCTGTCGCATGGCGGCAAGACGCGCGCGGTGGGCATCGCGGCCGGCATCGTGGATGGCGCGCTGGGCGGCACCGGGCTGGCGCAAGAGGCGCTGTCGTCGCCCTTCTCGCAGCAGTTCGACGCCGAGGCCGACTACCTCGGCCTCTACATGGTGGCCGCGGCGGGCTACGACATCGACGGCGCCGAACGGATCTGGCGCGAGCTCGGCGTGCACACGGCCGGCGCGAAAAAGAAGGGCTTCATGAGCACCCCGCCGAGCTCCGCCAAACGCTTCGTCGCGATGCGGCGCACCATCGCGGAAATCCAGGCCAAGACGAAGAACGGGGCACCCCTGGTGCCCCTGGCGAAATCGAAATCCTGACGCGCCGCAGCGCCGGCCGCTACTGCATCTGCTGCAGGTTGCCGATGCGCACCAGCATCTCGGTGAACATCTGCATGTCGGCGTCGAGGTCGGGCACTTCCTTGTATTCCTTGGCGTTGTGCGCCGTGTACTTCTTGCCGGGCATCGCGGGGCCGAAGTTGATGGCGTTGGGCATCAGCTTGGCCGTGGTGCTGCCGGCGGTGGGCACGGGCTTGGCCTCCAGGCCGGTGGTGTCGCCGAAGATGTTGAGCAGGGTCGAGAGCCACGCGCCCTTCGGGTCGCGCGCCATCCAGTTGCCCTGGTCGTAGGCCAGCTCGAGCTTCACCTGGCTGGCCCTGGCCCAGCCGTTGACCTTGGCCGCCACCTGCGCCTTCAGTTCGTCGGGCGTGCGGCCGCGCGGCATGCGCACGTTGGCCGTCACCTCGAGGCGGCCGTCGGCGCCCATGCGCACCAGCGTGGGCGACATCGTGAGCGGGCCCATGAAGTCGTCCTGGTAGCCCAGCCCCATCTTCTCGCCAAGGTAGCCGGTGCCGTAGAGCGCATCGATGTACTGCACGGCCCGCAGGTAGGGGTTGGCGGCCAGCGGCACGCCGGACTCCTTCAGGAACAGCGCCAGCCGCGGCACGGGGTTCACGCCTTCTTCGGGTCGCGAGCCGTGGGCCGAGGTGCCCGTGACCTTCAGCTCGACGGCCTCGGCGCCGCGCGCGATGTCGATCGCGAACTTGCCGCCCTGGCTTTCGTACTTGCGCACGAAGGCGGCCTTGGCGGCCTCGAGCTTCGCGGCCACGGCCGCGAGGTCGCCGCCCTTGAGCGTGGCGGTCGCGGTCTGCGGGATCGCATTCGCTGAGGCCGCGCCGCTCATCGCCGTGATGGCGGTTGCGGCAGGGTCGGCCGCTTCCGCGGGGAAGAACACCTTGAGCGCGCCCGAGCCCTTCTCGGCCACGACCGCGGGGTACTTGCTGTCGAGCACGATGTTGTAGGCCGGCAGCGGCGTCTTGTCGCGGTAGTACTGCATCGCGTCGCCGCCGGTTTCCTCGGTGGTCTCGATCATCAGGCGCACGCCGCGCTCCACCGGCAGGCCGCTGTCCTTCACCGCCTTCATGGCGTAGAGCACGGCGGCGATGGAGCCCTTGTCGTCGATGGTGCCGCGCCCGTAGAGGAAGTCGCCCACGCGCGTCATCGCGAAGGGATCGAGGCGCGTGCCGTCGTCGAGCACCCATTCGGACAGCACGGCCGGCACCACGTCGGCGTGCGTGAGGATGCCGAACTCTTCGCTGCCGCGGCCCTTGAGGCTCACTTCGAAGATGCGGCCGTCGACGTTGCGGTAGCCCAGCCCGAAGTCCTTCGCCATCTTCTCGACCAGCTGGCCGAACGCGACCATCGGCGGGCTTTCGTGCGGCGGCACCTGCACGTTGCGCACGGTGGGCAAGGCGACCATGGTGCCGATGCTGGCGATCACGGCCTGCTGGTTCTGCAGCCGGTTGTACAGGCCGAGCAGGCGCGCGATGTTGACGAGGTCGTCGCCCGCCAGCGCCTTGCCGCCGGTGTAGGCCGCCACGCCGGGCTGCAGCGCGGGCTGGGCCTGCGCCGCTTGCGCCAGGAAAGCCTTGAAATCGGGCGCCGTGCGGCCGCCCTTCCAGGCGGCGGCGAGCTGGTCGAGCGCGGGCTTCTTCAGGGTCTCGGCACCGGCCGGGACAGCGACGGCGAGCGCCATGAGGGCCAACGAAAGCGCCGACAATGAAAAACAAGACTGCTGCATCAGGGTCACCCCCTCATTTCGAAAACATTCCCCGACGATAGCCGAGCCATGCCTCACGACGACAGCCTTTCCTCACTCCCGCGATGCGCCTGGGCCCGCACCGATCCGCTGCTGGCCAGCTACCACGACGCCGAATGGGGCGTGCCCGAACGCGACAGCCGCGCGCTGTGGGAAAAGCTGATGCTCGACGGCTTCCAGGCCGGCCTGTCGTGGCTCACCATCCTGCGCAAGCGCGACGCCTTCCGCGCGGCCTTCGAGGGTTTCGTGCCCGAGACGGTGGCGCGCTTCACGCCGGCCGACGTCGAGCGCCTCATGCAAAACGCGGGCATCGTGCGCTCGCGCGCCAAGATCGAGGCCGCCATCGGCAATGCCAAGGCCTACCTCGCGATGCAGGCGGCGGGCGAAGATTTTTCCGATTTCGTCTGGGGCCTGGCGGGCGGCCAGCCGGTCGTCAACACGACGGGCGCGGTGCCCACGCAGACGCCGCTGTCCGAAACGATGTCGAAGGCGCTGAAGCAGCGCGGCTTCAAGTT
Source organism: Variovorax sp. GW458-11-26-14-LB1 (assembly GCF_059423965.1). Lineage (NCBI taxonomy): Bacteria > Pseudomonadati > Pseudomonadota > Betaproteobacteria > Burkholderiales > Comamonadaceae > Variovorax > Variovorax sp. GW458-11-26-14-LB1. Next base: position 32,066 of record NZ_JBWKYW010000046.1, on the reverse strand, counting down.
CGTCGGGCCGGTGATCGTCTATGCCTGGATGCAGGCCACGGGCATCGTCGACGACCACGCGCCCGACTGCCACTGCCACCGCAACCATCGGCGCACCTGAGCACAGCACCGACGTGAAAAAACCGGACGGTGCTATTGCACGGTCCGGTTCTTTCGGGTGGTGGTCTTGTTAACCGAGGCGGCTTGCGCCGCCGTCGATCACAGGCCAGCCTGGCGCGTGAAGCTGCGTGCCTGCGAGGGGATCACGCTGCCAGCGAAGGATTCGCGGCGCAGGTTCTGGCCGGGAGCGTGGGCAGCTGCCACGGCTTCGGCGCGGACCGAAGCGCGGTCCACCGACGAGGCCAGCACGGGGGCCACGCTGGCCGACACGGCGTCGCTGTATTCGTTGCCGGCACGGGCGGCGGCCACGGCTTGCGGTGCCACGTCGGCACGGCTGTAGCCGGAGGTCACGGCGTGAACGCCTTCGTAGGTCTCTGCGTGGGCGGCGCCAGCGGCGGCGAGCAGGGAGAGAGCGGCGGCGGCGAGGATGTTCGAGGTCTTCATTTCAATTCCTTCTTGATCGGGCTTTGGATGCCCTGAAGTGTGCGCCAAATTCCTAGGGTAAACCCCAGTCAATCTGAATCGCAGTGTTCACGGAATTGAAACAATCACGGGGAACTTTCCGACATGCGGGGTTCGCGTGAAACTTTTTCGTACAAACGCCCCCGAGTTTGCAAACTTTGGCGCGCTTTCGTCAAGTCTCAGGGCCGCCCCCAGCTGCGCACCAGGGTGCGGATCGCGACCGCGCCGCTGCCCTTGACCTCGGCGCGGTAGCTGCCCAGCAGCGCCTCGCGCTCGGCGGCGGCCTGCGGTTCGTTGCGCCAGGCGAGCAAGGCGGCCACGTCGGCGTCGGGCAGCGCCAGCAGCAGCGCCTGCGTGACCAGCTTTTCGAACTCGCGCGCCACGGTCATCAGGTTGCGCGGGCGCGGCGAGGTGACGCCGCGCGACCAGAGCGAATCGAGCGCGGTGTCGAGCGTGCGGTCGGGCAGCGAACTGAACTGCCCGGCATTGCCGCGCGCCAGCTGCTTGACCACCGCGCTCATGAGCAGCTGGCTCGAGAAATCGATCTCGCGCGCCTCGGCCACCGTCATGCGCGCCAGCAGTTCGACGCGCGCCGGGTCGGCCGGCCGCGCGTGCTGCTGGTGGAAGAACGCCACCTTGGCGGGCTCGTCCATCGCGGCGTAGTCGGCGCGCAGCTTCGCCAGGCGCGCCACGGCTTCCAGCACCGGAGGCGTCGGCGCAGCGGCGCCCTGCCCGGCCGCCGCCACGTCCTGCCGGATCGCGGCCACCGAGGCGTTCACATCGAAGGCACGACCGGCCGCCACGTCGAGCGACTGCAGGGCCTTGTCGGCCATGGCCAGGTCGGGCGGCTCCAGCAGCTCGCGCGCACCGCGCGACAGGGCGCCGGGGCCGTAGGCGTTCTGGTAGCGCGCCTGCACGCCCTCGAACTGGAGCAGGGCCTGCGCGCGGTCCTGCGTCCACCCCGTCAAGGGGACGAGAAGCAACGACAGCAACAAGAGGCAACGGGGCGACGACAGGCGGAACAGCAAGGACATCCCGCATTATTGGCACGCCGCGATCCCGCGCCCTTCATCAGGCCTGCGCCAGCTCCCCGCGCAGCAGCTTCGCGGCCGCCACCATGTTCGACAGCGCCGCCTCGGTCTCGGGCCAGCCGCGGGTCTTGAGGCCGCAGTCGGGGTTGATCCAGAGGTTCTCGCCCGGCACCACCTGCGCGGCCTTGCGCATGAGGCGCACGATCTCGTCGACCGAGGGCACGCGCGGCGAGTGGATGTCGTACACGCCGGGGCCGATCTCGTTCGGGTAGCGAAAGCCGCCCTCGCCACCGAAGCCGCGCAGCAGCTCCATGTCCGAGCGGCTGGTCTCGATGGTGATCACGTCGGCGTCCATCGCGGCGATCTCCGGCAGGATGTCGTTGAACTCCGAATAGCACATGTGGGTGTGGATCTGCGTCTGGTCGCGCACGCTCGAGGCGCTGATGCGGAAGGCGCGCGTGGCCGCCTTCAGGTACGCCGGCCAGCCCGCGCGGCGCAATGGCAGGCCTTCGCGGATGGCGGGCTCGTCGATCTGGATGATGCCGATGCCCGCGCCCTCGAGGTCGTTTACCTCGTCGCGGATCGCCCACGCGATCTGCTCGCAGGTGGTGGCGCGCGGCTGGTCGTCGCGCACGAAGGACCACTGCAGGATGGTCACGGGGCCGGTCAGCATGCCCTTCATCGGCAGCGTCGTGAGGCTCTGCGCGTACGCGGTCCATTCGACCGTCATCGGCGCCGGGCGCGCCACGTCGCCAAAGATCACCGGCGGCTTCACGCAGCGCGAGCCGTAGGACTGCACCCAGCCGTTGGCCGTGAAGGCGAAGCCGTCGAGCTGCTCGCCGAAGTACTCGACCATGTCGTTGCGCTCGGCCTCGCCATGCACCAGCACATCGATGCCCAGTTCTTCCTGCTTGCGCACGGCGAGCGCGATCTCGGCGCGCATCTTCTCGCGGTAGCCGGCCGCATCGAGCTCGCCGCGCTTGAAGGCGGCGCGGGCCGCGCGGATCTCGGCGGTCTGCGGGAAAGAGCCGATGGTGGTGGTCGGCAACGCGGGCAGTGCGAAACGCGTGCGCTGCAGCTGCTGGCGCTGCGGGAAAGCGGACACGCGGCGGTCGTCGCCGGCCACGCTGCGCGCCAGGCGCAGCGCCACGTCGGCGCGGTGCACGCGCGGGCTGGCGCGGCGCGCGGCCGCGGCGGCACGGGCGGCCGTGAGTTCGGCGGCCACCGAGGCTTCGTCGCCATCGACAGCCGCACACAGCACGCGCAACTCATCGAGCTTCTCGATCGCGAAGGCGAGCCACGATTTCAGTTCGGTGTCGAGCTTCGTCTCGGCCGCGAGGCTGAACGGCACATGCAGCAGCGAGCACGACGGTGCGATCCACAGCTCGCCCTGGTGCTTCTCGGCCACGGGCCTGAGCTTGCCCAGCGCCACGTCGACGTCGGTGCGCCAGATGTTGCGGCCGTCGACCACGCCGACCGACAGCACCTTGTGCGCCGGCAGCCAGTCGGCCACGCCGGTCAGCTCCTGCGGCGCACGCACGGCGTCGACGTGCAGGCCGGCCACGGGCAGCTGGCAGGCCAGGCGCAGGTTCTCGGACAGCGGCGAGAAGTAGCTCGCCAGCAGCAGCTTCGGCGCATTGCGCGCGATCTGCCAGTACACGCGTTCGAAGGCATTGCGCCAGGCCTCGGGCAGGTCGAGGCCGAGGATCGGCTCGTCGATCTGCACCCACTCCACGCCCTGCTGCTTGAGCCGGCCGAGCACCTGCTCGTACACGGGCAGCAGCGATTCGAGCAGCGAGAAGCGGTCGAAGCCCGCCTCTTTCTCCTTGCCCAGGTACAGGAAGCTCAGCGGCCCGAGCAGCACGGCCTTGACCGCGTGGCCGGCCTGCTGCGCCTGCGCGACCTCGTCGAACAGGCGCGTCGAGGCGAGCCTGAACTGCGTGGCCGCATCGAACTCGGGCACGAGGTAGTGGTAGTTGGTGTCGAACCACTTGGTCATCTCGAGCGCGAAGGTGCCTTCGGCGTCGTGGGTGCAGCTGTCGTCGTGCACATGGCCCGCTTCGTCTTCCACGCCGCGCGCCATCTTGAAGTAGCGCGACAGCTCGGGCTCGTCGCCGCTGAAGCCGAAGCGCGCCGGCTCGCACCCCAGCAGCTGAATGTGGTTGGCCACGTGGTCGTAGAAGGCGAAGTCGCCCACGGTCACGAAGTCGAGCCCCGCGTCGCGCTGCGCCTGCCAGTGGCGCGCGCGCAGCGCCTCGCCGACGGCTTCGAGCGCGGCGTGGCCGGTTTCGCCGCGCCAGTGCTTCTCGAGGGCGAACTTGAGTTCCCGGTGGGCGCCCATGCGCGGAAAGCCGAGGATGTGGGTACGGGTGGTCATTGCAGGTAATCCGGTCGCTGGTCTTGGAAACCGGTGATGGTCGGCGTTTGGCGCATATGATTCAAACGAAACCTTTTGCCCGTTCGCTTGAATCATTTTCATGATGCAGTCCATCCTCGAGATCCGCCACCTGCGCACGCTGGCCGCGTTGCGCGACACCGGCAGCCTGGTGCGCGCGGCGCAGCTGCTCAACCTCACGCAGTCGGCGCTGTCGCACCAGATCAAGCTGCTCGAAGACCGCTACGGTGCCCAGCTGTTCGAACGCAAGTCGGTGCCGCCGCAGTTCAGCACCACGGGGCTGCGGCTGCTGCAGCTGGCCGACACCGCGCTGCCGCTCGTCGAAGAGGCCGAGCGCGACGTGGCGCGGCTGGCGCTGGGGCGCAGCGGGCAGCTGCGCATCGTGGTCGAGTGCCACACCTGCTTCGACTGGCTGATGCCCGCCATGGACGCCTTTCGCCAGCGCTGGCCCGAGATCGAGCTGGACATCGTCTCGGGCTTCCACCCCGACCCGATCGCGCTCGTGATGCAGAACCGCGCCGAGGTGGCGATCGTCTCCGAGCAGGACCCCGATGAAACGGTCGACTACCACGCACTGTTCCGCTTCGAGATCGTCGCGCTGCTCGCCAACGACCATGCGCTGACGGCCAAGGCGCACCTCACGGCCCGGCACTTCGCCGACCAGACGCTCATCACCTACCCCGTGCCCGACGAGATGCTCGACATCGTGCGCCAGGTGCTGGCACCCGCCGGCGTCGAGCCCGCGCACCGGCGCACGACCGAGCTCACGGTGGCAATGCTGCAGCTGGTGGCCAGCGGACGCGGCGTGGCCACGCTGCCGCTGTGGGCGGTGCAGAATTACCTCGACCGCGGCTACGTCACGGCGCGCCGCGTGGGCGCCCGGGGCCTGACGGGGCGGCTGTACATGGCCTGCACGCAGGCGACGTCGGCACGGCCCTGGCTCGACGACTTCGTGCGCGTCACGCGCGAGAGCTGCTTCAAGAGCCTGCCGGGGATCGAATTGCTGTGAACCCTGTGAGCCCGATGGCGGGAGGATCACGTCCGAATCCGGCCAGTGCGTGGTGGTGCACGGCCTGAAGATCGACCACCACCACGGACCGCCCCATGACATCGCCGAACACGCCCGACTCCCCCTCCGCACCACGCCACCGCTTCTTCCACGGCTGGCTCGTGGTCGCCGGCGCCTTCGCCGTCATGTTCGTGGGCTTCGGCTGCGCCTACACCTTCAGCGCCTTCCTCGATGCACTGCAGCGCGACTTCGGCGCCTCGCGCGGCGAGGTGTCGCTGGTGTTCTCGCTCGCCGGTTTCCTGTACTTCGGGCTCGGCGTGTTCAGCGGCCCGCTCGCCGACCGTTGGGGCGCGCGGCGACTGGCGGTCGCGGGCATGGTGCTGGTCGGCCTCGGGCTGGTGCTCGCGGGGCAGGCGCGCAGCCTGACGCAGATCTTCTGGGCCTACGGGCTCGGTGTCGGCCTTGGCGTGGGCGCCTCGTACGTGCCGGTGCTGGGCGCGGTGCAGCGCTGGTTCGTGCGCCAGCGCGGCTTCGCCTCCGGGCTCGCCGTGAGCGGCATCGGCGTGGGCACGCTGGCCATGCCGCCGCTGGCCTCGTGGTTCATCGACACGCTGGGCTGGCGCGACGCCTACCTGGCGCTCGGCGTGCTCGCGGCCGTGGTGGGCGTGGGCATGGCGCTGCTGGTCGAGAACGACCCGCGCGCACGCGGCCTCGGGCCTGATGGCGATCCACCGCAGGCGCAGGCGTCCACCGCGCTGCCACCCGGCGCCTCGGTGCGCGAGGCCGTGAGCTCAGGCCGTTTCGCGGGGCTGTACGCGGCCTGCCTCATCAGCTCGTTCGGCTTGTTCGTGCCCTTCGTGCACCTGGTGCCTTACGCGCTCGACCACGGCGTGGCCGCGTCGTCGGCGGTGCTGCTGCTCGGCGCGATCGGCGTGGGCAGCACGGCGGGCCGCTTCTTCCTGGGCGGGCTGGCCGACCGCATGGGCCGCGACCATGCGCTGCCGCTGATGTCGGCGGGCATGGCGCTGTCGCTGGTGGTGTGGGCCGTGTCGGGCGGGTTCTGGGGGCTGGCTCTGTTCGCCTTCGCCTACGGCGTGTTCTACGGCGGCTTCGTGGCGCTGCTGCCCGCGCTGGTGATGGACTGGTTCGGCGGGCGCCACATCGGCGCGATCATCGGCATCCTGTACACCAGCGTGGCCATCGGCACGCTGATCGGGCCGAGCGCCGCGGGCTTCGCCTTCGACCTCACGCGCAGCTACCTGCTGCCGATCCTCGTGGCGATCGGCGCCAACCTCGTGGCGGCCGGCCTGCTGCTCGCGATGGCGCGGCGCGGCCGGCGCGCCGTTCAGCCGGCTTTCTGAACCAGCTTCAGCACGCTCGAGAAATCGAGCGCGCCGTGGCCCGCGAGGCTGTGCGCCGCGTACAGGCTGCGCGCCAGGCCGCCCAGCGGCGTGGCCGCGCGCACGGCGGTGGCGTTTTCCTGCGCCAGGCCCAGGTCCTTGAGCATCAGGTCGGTGCCGAAGCCGCCGGCGTAGTTCTTCGAGGCCGGTGCCGCTTCCATCACGCCGGGCACGGGGTTGTACTTCTCGAGCGCCCAGTTGCCGCCCGAGCTGCGGCGCATGATTTCGGACAGCACCTTCGGATCGAGCCCGTTGGCCACACCCAGCGCGAGCGCTTCCGAGGTGCCGATCATCAGGATGCCGAGCAGCATGTTGTTGCAGATCTTGGCGGTCTGGCCCGCACCGGCCGCGCCGGCGTGGAAGATGTTGGCGCCCATCTTCTCGAGCACCGGGCGCGCACGCTCCAGGTCTTTGGTGTCGCCGCCGACCATGAAGGTCAGCGTGCCGGCAATGGCGCCGCCGGTGCCGCCCGACACGGGCGCATCGATCATCGCGACGCCCTTGGCCGCGGCGGCCTCGGCCACCTTGCGCGAGGTGGCGGCGGCGATGGTGCTGCTGTCGATCACGAGCGTGCCGGCCTGGATGCTGTCGAGCAGGCCGGGCTTGCCGGCGCCGCCGAGGAACAGGCCCTCGACGTGCGCACTGGCGGGCAGCATGCTGATCACCACCTCGGCGCCGGCCACGGTCTCGGCCGCCGACTTGGCGATCGGCAGGCCTTCGGCAGCGAACTTCTTGCAGGCTTCGGCCGAGAGGTCGAAGGCGCTGAGCGTGTGGCCTGCCTTGTGCAGGTTCAGGGCCATCGGGCCGCCCATGTTGCCCAGGCCGATGAATGCGATCTTCATGTGTCTTGTCTCCGTTGTTCTGTGCAGGGAATGGGGCCGGTCAGGTCAGCGAGGCCAGTTCCGCCGGCATCTCGCCGCGCGGACGCAGGTGGTCTTCGACGAAGGCCGGCGTGATCTCTTCGAGCGTGGCGGGGTTCCAGCGCGGGTTGCGATCCTTGTCGACCAGCACGGCGCGGATGCCTTCGGCGAAATCCTTGTTCGCGCAGAAGCCCAGCGAGGCCCAGTACTCGAGGCGGAACACCTCGGCCAGCGACATGCGCGGCACGCGCTGCCAGAGCTCGAAGCTCAGCGCGATGGAGCTCGGCGCCCCCTTGGCGAAGGTCTTCGAAGCAGTCTGCAGCCAGGCGTCGTCGCTTTGCACCTCGCGCAGGCGCTTGGCGATGTCGAGCAGGTCGTCGCCGGCCATCAGCGCGTTGATGGTGTCGTAGTGCTCGCGCACCTTCGACGCGGGCATCTCGGCGCCCTCGCCCGCCTGGGCCAGGATGCGCGACAGCGTGGCGCGGTCGGCCTTGGCGTCGCCGCCGGCCCACTGCGTGGACGCGATGGCCTCGATCACCGCGCCCTTGCGCTCCTGCGGCACCAGCACGTCGGCCAGGCCGCAGAAGATGGTGTCGTGCGCGTTGATGTTGGCGGCCGTGAGCGCCAGGAACAGGCCCGTGCGGCCCGGCGTGCGGCGCAGGAACCAGCTGCCGCCCACGTCGGGGTACAGGCCGATGTTGATCTCGGGCATGGCGATGCGGCTTTGCAGCGTCATCACGCGGTGCGAGGCGCCCGCCAGCAGGCCCACGCCGCCGCCCATCACGATGCCGTGACCCCAGCACAGGAAGGGCTTGGGGAAGGTGTGGATCAGGTGGTCGAGCTCGTACTCCTCGCGGAAGAAGTCTTCGGCGTAGGTGTTGCGCGCGGGGCCGCAGTCGAGCAGCGTCTGGTACAGCTGGCGCAGGTCGCCGCCGGCGCAGAAGGCCTTCTCGCCCGCCGCGTCGAGCAGCACGCCGACGATGCCGGCGTCGGCCGCCCACTCACGCAGCTTGGGCGTGAGCAGGCGCACCATGTCCACGGACAGCGCGTTGAGCGAAGCCGGCGCATTGAGCGTGGCCACGGCAAAACGCTGGCCGCCGGCGGTCTTGATTTCGTTGAAGAGAACTACGTTGTCGGTCATTGTTTTCAGGTCCTGGGTGCGGCGGGGTCAGCGGATGTCGCTGTCGCCTTCCAGCAATTTTCGCGCAACGATGACGCGCATGATTTCGTTGGTGCCTTCGAGGATCTGGTGCACGCGCGTGTCGCGCACCAGGCGCTCGAGCGGGAACTCGCTCAGGTAGCCGTAGCCGCCGTGCAGCTGCAGCGCGTCGTTGCAGACATTGAAGCCCGCGTCGGTCGCGAAGCGCTTGGCCATCGCGCAATAGGTGCTCGCATCCACATGCCCGGCATCGAGCTTGCTGGCGGCCAGCCGCACCATCTGCCGCGCGGCCACCAGCTCGGTCGCCATGTCGGCCAGCTTGAACTGCAGCGCCTGGAAGCTCGCGATCGGCTTGCCGAACTGCTGGCGCTCATGCAGGTAGCGGCGCGCCGCGTCGAGCGCGCCCTGCGCCGCGCCCACCGAGCAGGTCGCGATGTTGATGCGCCCGCCGTCCAGGCCCTTCATGGCGATGCGAAAGCCCTCGCCTTCCTTGCCCAGCAGGTTCTGCGCCGGCACGCGCACGTTGTCGAAGTTGATGGTGCGCGTGGGCTGGCTGTTCCAGCCCATCTTGTGCTCCTTCTTGCCGTAGCTCACGCCCGGCGCGTCGGCCGGCACCGCGAAGGCCGAGATGCCGCTGGCGCCCGCGCCGCCCGTGCGGGCCATGAGCACCAGCACGTCGGTCGAGCCGGCGCCGGAGATGAAGGCCTTGCCGCCATTGATGACGTACTCGGCGCCCTGCAGTTCGGCGCGCGTCTTGAGCGACCCCGCGTCGGAGCCCGCGCCCGGTTCGGTCAGGCAGTACGACGCCAGCTTGCGCCCGCTCGTGAGGTCTTCGCCCCACTGCTGCGCCACCGCGTCGGTGGCCCAGGTGCCGAGCATCCACGTCGCCATGTTGTGGATCGTGATGAAGGCCGTGGTCGAGGGGTCGACCGCGGCCATTTCCTCGAACACCAGCGCCGAGTCGAGCCGCGGCAGGCCCAGGCCGCCGATGCGCTCGGGCGCGTACAGGCCGCAAAAGCCCAGCTCCCCCGCCTTGGCGATGGCTTCCTTCGGAAAGATGGCTTCCGCATCCCACTGCGCGGCATGCGGTGCGAACTCGGCCTGTGCAAAGTCGCGTGCGGTCTGCGCAAAGGCGTTCTGTTCTTCGGACAGTTCGAAATTCATGGTTGACGACCCTTCCAGAGGTCCAGTTCGGCGGTGCGTTTGCGGGTCGATTTTTCCAGGCACGCGTTGAACACCAGCGGCCAGATCGAGCCGCCTTCGTTCGCCTTCGCGGCCCGCTTGCACCCGGGGTCGCGGCCCTTGAGCCAGGTCCGCTGTTCGGTGCGCAGCGCGACGCGCATCTGCGGCGAGAGCGTCTTCATCACCTCGCCGTAGCGGATGTTGAGCTCGGCGTCGGCCGCGCGGAAATCGCGCAGCGCGCAGTCGTTCATCTGCTGCTGGTTGCCGTTGGGGTTGCAGTCGACCGGCTCGTCGGAGCCGGCCGCCTGCGCCCCGCCGGCCAGCAGGGCAAGCGCCGCCGCGGCGGCCCAGGCTGCGACGCGAAGCCCCTGCCTCACTTGAGGCTGATGGTGGTGTTGACGCCCTGGCTCACGGTGCTGTCGTCGAACCAGCGTGCCGTCACGGTCTTGGTCTGCGTGTAGAACATGATGACCTGCTTGCCGTACGGGCCCAGGTCGCCGAGCTTCGATGCGCGCGAACCGGTGAACGAGAACATCGGGACCGGCACCGGGATCGGCACGTTGATGCCGACCTGGCCCACGTCGATGTCTTCCTGGAAGCGACGCGCCGCGGCGCCCGACTGCGTGAAGATCGCCGTGCCGTTGCCGTTCGGGTTGCTGTTGATCAGGTCGATGGCTTCGTCGATGGTCTCGGCGTCGGCGATGCACAGCACGGGGCCGAACACTTCCTGTTCGTAGATCGTCATGCCGGGCTTCACGCCGGTGAAGATCGTCGGGCCGACGAAGTTGCCCTTCTCGTAGCCGGGCACGGTCGGTTTGCGGCCGTCGAGCACCAGCTTGGCGCCGTCGGCTTCGCCGCGTTCGATGAGGCTGTTCACGCGGTCGTACGCTGCGCAAGACACCAGCGGGCCCACGTCCACGCCCTTTTCAGTGCCGGCGCCGATCTTCAGCGTCTTGGCCTTCTCGATGAGCTCGGGCACCCAGTTGCGCGCCTCGCCCACCAGCACCGCGACCGACACGGCCATGCAGCGCTGGCCTGCGGCACCGAAGCTCGCGCCGGCCAGTGCGTTGAGCGTCTGCTCCTTGTTCGCGTCGGGCATCACGATGGCGTGGTTCTTCGCGCCCATCATGCATTGCGCGCGCTTGCCGGCCAGCGTGGCGCGGTTGTAGACGTGCGTGCCGACCTTGGTCGAGCCGACGAAGCTGATCGCCTTGATGTCCTTGTGGTCGCAGATGCCGTTGACGACGGCTTCGCCACCGTGCACCACGTTCAGCACGCCCGGCGGCACGCCGGCTTCGAGCGCGAGTTCGCACAGGCGCATCGTGACCATCGGGTCTTGCTCGGAAGGCTTGAGCACGAAGGTGTTGCCGGTGACGATGGCCATCGGGAACATCCACAGCGGGATCATCGCGGGGAAGTTGAACGGCGTGATGCCGGCGCACACGCCCAGCGGCTGCAGCAGCGTGTAGGTGTCGACGCCATTGGCCACGTTGTTGGCCAGCTCGCCCAGTTGCAGGTTGCCGATGTTCGAGGCGTGCTCGACCACTTCGAGGCCGCGGAACACGTCGCCTTCGGCGTCGGGCAGCGTCTTGCCCTGCTCGGCCGTGAGGATCGCGGCCAGCTCGCCCATGTTCTCGCGGATGAGCTGCTGCAGCTTCAGGAAGATGCGGGCGCGGGCGCCCAGGGGCGTCTTGCGCCAGGTCTTGAAGGCTTCCTTGGCGGAGGCCACGGCGGCGTCGAGTTCAGCCTGGGTGGCGAAGGGCACGCGGGCCAGCACCTGCTGCGTGGCCGGGTTGACGACGTCGCGCCATTCGGTGGTCTTCGATTCGACGAACTTGCCGCCGATGAGCAGCTTGACGGTGGCGACCTGCGTCGAGGGGGTGGTGGTGGCGTCCATGGGGGTTTGTCTCCTGTGAATACGGGACCGGTTCGAACCGGTGCAGCCTGCATCCTAGCTTTGCAGATTTGCCATGACAATAGACAAATATGCGTCATCGCTTTGCAAAAATGCAAATCACCGCACGCCACCCCGCACGAGGCCGCACGCACATGGACTGGGACAACCTGCGCTACTTTCTCGAACTCGCCCGCTCGGGCACGCTGATGAGCGCGGCGCGCCGGCTGGAGGTCGACCACACCACCGTCGCGCGGCGCATCCAGGCGCTCGAAAAGGAGGTGGGCGCGCCCCTGTTTTCGCGCGAATCCGGCGGCCACCGGCTCACCGAGGCAGGCCGCCGGTTGCAGCCGCAGGTCGAGGCGATGGAGAGCGCCTTTCAGGCCGTGGAGAGCACCGCGCCGGCCTCGCAGGAGGGCCTGTCGGGGCTGGTGCGCATCGGCGCCACCGAGGGCTTCGGCACCGTGGTGCTGGCGCCGCAGCTGGCGCTGTTCGCGGTGCAGCACCCGAAGCTCACGATCGACCTGCTCGCGATGCCGCGGCTGGTGCACCTGTCGCGGCGCGAGGCCGACATCGTGATCTCGCTCGAACGGCCGGCGCGCGGGCCGGTGGTGGTGACCAAGCTCACCGACTACACGCTGCGCCTGTACGCCTCCAAGCAGTACCTGGCCGCGCACAAGCCCATCAAGACCCGCGAAGACCTGCGCGGCCACACCTTCATCAGCTACGTGGACGACCTGCTGTTCAGCAAGGAACTGCAGTACCTGGACGAACTGCACCGCCCCGACAGCTTCGCGCTGCGCAGCACCAGCGTGCTGGCGCAGCACCGGGCGGTGGCGGCGGGCGCGGGGATTGCGGTACTGCCGGCGTTCATCGCGCAGGACGACCGCGCGCTCAAGCCGGTGCTGCCGGACGCAGCGAACTTCACGCGGACCTTCTGGATGTCGATGCCGGCGGAAACGAAGCATCTGGCGCGCATGCAGACCGTGTGGGAGTTCCTGCGCGCGACGGCCACGGCGCAACAGCAGGTGCTGTTGCCTGACAGCGCGGTGAACGCCAGGTGACCGGCTCGCGCGCTCAGGAAAACAGGCGCTTCAGGAACCCAGGCCTGGCCGCCGGCGCCGGCGCCGCCGCCTTTTCGAGCAGGTCGATCAGCCCGTCCACGCGCGGCTTCTTGAGCCGGCGCGCGTAGTCGAGGTAGCTCTCTTCCTCGTCCATGCGATAGAACTGCGGCGGCATCGGCAGTTGGCCTGGCAGCGCCGCCAGCAGCACGCGCAGCGCGTCCAGCTGGTTCATGCGGATGGCGCTCATGATCGCGGTCTCGCCGAGCGAGGGGATGATCTCGTTGGGCTGCGCGAGCCCACCGGCGAGCAGGGGCTGGACTGCCACCGCATCACCCTGGACCGCCGCCGCGCCCAGCGCCTCGAGCGCCGCCAGCTTCTCGGGCGAAAGGCTGGCCACATAGGCGTCGCTGCGCTTGTCGTCCTCGTCGCGCGCGTCGCCGCCCTGCATGACCATGAAGTCGGTCACGAGCGCCACGGGCTCGCCCGCGGCGTCGAGCGCCCAGAAGCTCGGGTAGCTGCCGTCGCCCCAGCCCGCGCTGAAGATCAGCACGTTGTTCGCGCTGCCCGCGCCCAGCGGGTAGTGGTCGGCGATGTCGGACGAAGCCAGGTCAGCGCCGAGCACGTCGTCGTAATAGCTCACGTACTCGGGGTTGGTGGCGGATTCGCGCGCCTCGCGCTCCGCCATGGCCTTGGCCGCATCGGCGTCCATGAAGCAGCCGACGCCGGCATCGACCGGGTAGCCGTAGAACTCGTCGCTGCCGAGCTCGTCCTGCGACTGCCCTTCGAGCAGCGCGGCCTCCCAGCGCAGATCGTTCGCATGCAGGCTGCCTCGCTCACGCAGCCACAGAACGGCCAACGCATGGCGGCCGCCGCCTTGCAGCACCTCGACGGGGAATGCGCCCCGCCCGCTCACGCTGCGAACGAAGGGCTCGCGCTCAGGCTGCACCAGCGGGTCGCAGGCCACGATGCGGCCGCTCGTGATGTTCAGGGCCCCGCAAGGCTGGCGCTGCAGATGCCGTGCGCGCAGCGCCTCGTCGTCAAGAAAAATGCTCTGGAGGTTGTCGATGTCTAGGTAAGCCATGCGCCCAGTTTCTCATCCCCCGGCAGCGGCGGGCCACACAGGCGGATGGCTGCCCGGTGGCATCGACGGCCGCGGCCAGGCGGCCGGCGTGCGCGACAGCTGCGCGCTGTGGCGCACCGCCGCCAGTTCGCCGAAGCCCGAGGCGGAGGTCTCGAGGTACGGCGCGACATCGGCCCGCGCGATCGACAGCCCGCCGTCCACGCGGCCCAGTCCGCGCAGCCACTGCCCCGTCTGCGCCAGCGACACCTGCACATGCCAGCTGCCGCCCTCCTGCTGCTGGCGCCACAGTGCCGCGGCGGCGCCCAGGGCGATCAGGTAGCCGCTGGCTTCATCGAGGATCTGCATCGGCATCGGGCGCGGCTTGCCGTCGCCAGCGGCCTCGCCTTCCGCATGGTTGAAGCCCATCGCGGTCTGCACCAGCGAATCGAAGCCGCGCCGATCGGCCCACGGCCCCTGCGTGCCATAGGCCGTGAGCGAGACGCAGACGATGCCCGGCCGCTCGCGCGCCAGTGCCTCGGGGCCGAAGCCCAGCGCCGCGATGCCGCCGGGGCGGTAGCCCTGCACGAAGACATGCGCGTCGGCGACGAGGCCGTGCAGCACGGCGCGACCTTCGTCCGTGCACAGGTCCACGTGCGTCGACAGCTTGCCGCGGCTGGTGTCGGCGATGGATTCGATGTTCGGCAGGTTCGGCGAATTGACCAGCATCACGTCGGCACCGTAGGCCGCCAGCGCCCGGCCGCCGACCGGCCCCGCGAGGATGCGTGTGAGGTCGAGCACGCGCAGACCTTCGAGCGGGCGCTGGTCGCCCTGCAGCGGCGGCAGCGCGCGCGGCGGTGCATCGCCGATGCGCTCGATGGTGAAGAGCGGCTGCGCCGCCACCGCCTGCCCGTGCGGCGAGGCGTCCCATTCGTCGAAGCGGCGCAGTGCGGTCGCCACCAGGCCTTGCACGGCGGCGGCCGATTCGAAATCGACCGCGCGCCAACCGGCCATCGCGGCCTCGGCGTCGGCGCGCGTGGCGTTGGCCGGGTCCAGCTTCATGAGGCGCAGCGCGCCTTCGCGGTGGTGCTTGAAGTTGGCGTGGATGCGCACCCAGCCGTCGGCACAGCGGTACACGCCCGAGAAGGTGTCCCACAGATCGGGCACGCGGCCGTCGAGGCTGAACCAGCCCGTGCAGTCGAGCGCGGCGTGCAGCGTGTCGACCGCGACCTCTTGCCGCGCCACGCCGCGCCGGTGTCCCAGCTCGCAGGCCGCGAGCGCGGCGGCGGCGATGCTGGCCTGCGCCGCGAGGCCGACCGCGTAGGACGACGGCAGCACCGGGTCGGCGCCCGTGAGCCGCGCGAAAGCCAGCGCCTCGGCGGGCAACCCCGCCAGTTGCCAGAGACCGGCCAGGACTTCTTCACTCGTTGCCATGCGTCGCCCCTTCAGGGAAAAAAAGAAGAAATGAAAAAGGCAGGGTCCGCTTGCGCGGCCCTGCCCTTGTTGTCGTCGTTGCGTTCGCGACCTTGTGCCGATGGCTTACTGGATCAGCTTCGCACCGGTCTTGGCCTGCAGCGCGTCGAAGCTCACGCCCGGCGCCAGCTCGATCACCTTGAGGCCTTCAGGCACGACGTCCATCACGGCCAGGTCGGTGATGATGCGATCGACCACACCCACGCCGGTCAGCGGCAGCGAGCATTGCTCGAGGATCTTCAGGTCTTCGGTGCCGTCCTTCTTCTTGGCCACGTGTTCCATCAGCACGATCACGCGCTTCACGCCAGCCACGAGGTCCATGGCACCGCCCATGCCCTTGACCATCTTGCCGGGGATCATCCAGTTGGCGAGATCGCCCTTGGCGCTGACCTGCATCGCACCGAGGATCGACAGGTTGATCTTGCCGCCGCGGATCATCGCGAAGCTGTCATGGCTGCCGAAGATGGCCGAGCCGGGCAGCGTGGTGACGGTCTGCTTGCCGGCGTTGATGAGGTCGGCGTCGACGTTGTCTTCGGTCGGGAACGGGCCGATGCCGAGCATGCCGTTCTCGCTCTGCAGCCAGACTTCCTTGGTGCCGGTGTGGTTGGCCACCAGGGTCGGAATGCCGATGCCGAGGTTGACGTAGAAGCCGTCTTCGAGTTCTTGCGCGGCACGGGCCGCCATCTGGTCTTGGGTCCAGGGCATCTCAGGCTCCTTCTTTCTTGTTGACGGCCTTCACGGCCGATTCGCTGCCGGCGGCGGCGGCCTGGGCGATGGCGGTCTGGGCCTCGACCTTGGCGGCGGCGGCATCGACCGAGGCGCTCACGGTGCGCTTCTCGATGCGCTTCTCGGGCGTGGCGTTGAGCACCAGGCGGTGCACGTAGATGCCCGGCAGGTGGATGTCGTCGGGGGCCAGTTCGCCCACTTCGACGATCTTCTCGACCTCGACGATGCAGACCTTGCCGGCCATGGCGGCGGCGGGGTTGAAGTTGCGTGCCGTGAGACGGAAGCGCAGGTTGCCGGCCTTGTCGGCCACGTCGGCCTTGACCAGCGCCACGTCGGGCACCAGCGAGTGCTCCATGACGTAGGTCTCGCCGCCGAACTCGCGCAGTTCCTTGCCTTCGGCCACTTGCGTGCCCACGCCGGTCTTCGTGAAGAAGGCCGGAATGCCCGCGCCGCCGGCGCGCAGCTTCTCGGCCAGCGTGCCCTGGGGCGTGAATTCGAGGGCCAGTTCACCGGCCAGGTACTGGCGCTCGAACTCCTTGTTCTCGCCCACGTACGACGCGATCATCTTCTTGATCTGACGCGTCTCGAGCAGCTTGCCGAGGCCGAAACCGTCGACGCCCGCGTTGTTCGAGATGACGGTGAGGTTCTGCACGCCGGAATCCTTGAGCGCGTCGATCAGCGCTTCGGGAATGCCGCACAGGCCGAAGCCGCCGACCGCGAGCGTCTGCCCGTCGGCCACGACCCCCTTGAGTGCCGCGTCTGCGGAGGGATAAATCTTGTTCACTCGGGCTCCTTGATGGGTGGTGGAGAGTGGGTGGGAAAGGCTTCAACGATACTACCTACTCGTATACGTAGTATTTCGTAATGGTGACACCCGATGCCCGAGATCGATTACCGACTGGCTTTTGAACATGCACCCGTCGGCATGGTGGTCTCGAGCAACCGCACCATCGTCGCCTGCAACCAGCGCGTGTGCGAAATTTTCGGCGCGGAGCCCTCTGCATTGGTCGGGCATTCGTTCAGCATCCTGTACCCCAGCGTGGCGGAGTTCGAGCGCATCGGCAAGCGCATGGAGCCCTTTCTGAACGCCAGCGGCCACTACGCCGACAACCGCATGATGAAGCGCCTGGGCGGGCTGCACGGCGCGCTGGCCGGCGAGACCTTCTGGTGCCACGTCACCGGCCACGCGATGAACCGCGCGGCGCCGCACGAGGCCGGCATCTGGACCTTCGAAGACCTGGGTTCGCGCCGCGCGGTGAAGGCCGAACTCACGCCGCGCGAGCGGGAGGTGGCGGCGCAGGTCATGCGCGGGCTGACTTCGAAGGAGATCGGGAAGGCGCTGGGCATCAGCCATCGCACGGTGGAACTGCATCGGGCGCGGTTGATGCGCAAGTACGCGGCGGCGACGACTGCGGAGCTGGTGCAGAAGTTGATTGCGGGGTGATTCTTTTCAGGGCGCGTGCGCAGGCCACCGGGTACTTCCCTCCGCGAATGTCCCCCGGGCTTCGCCCTCCTCCTTGATTTCGCTGCGGGAAGCACCCAGTGTCCTGCGCACACTGAGCGCGGTCGTGGTGCGGGGCGCGCTAGAGCACCATCTCCATGCGCACCAGGTCTCGCAGCGGGATGCCGTTCTGCTTCGTCGCCTTGCCCCAGCGGCGCACGAAGTAGTTGACGTCGACCCCGACGATCCGAAATCCGAAGCGCTGGTAGAAGGCCAGCTCGCGCAGGCTGCTGTTGCCCGTGCCGACTTCGAGCCGGTGCGCGCCGCGCTGCTTGGCAAGAGCTTTCGCCTTCTTCAGCATCGCGGTGCCGATGCCCTGGCCCTTGTGGGCTTCGGCCACGGCGATGTTCATGACCTCCCAGGTGTCGACGCGCGTGGCCATGAGCACCATCTGGCCGACGACCTCGCCGGCCCATTCGGCCAGCCATTGCTCGCCGCGCAGCAGGTACTTTTCGATCTCGGGGCGCGGGCCGTCCGCGTCGAAGAGGAGCGGCCAGGGCACCGCGTCCGCCGGGGTGGCCCTGCGCATCGTCAAACCCGTTCCGTGTGTGTTTCGCTCTTTCCGTTGCATGACCCCATTCTGAGTTCTGGGCAGAAGTTCCCTGCCAGAGCCCCCGGATCGTTGCGAAAACGGAAACGCCGTGTCGACAAAAGCCATGCGCCATCGCCGGTCGAGAGGCCTATCGTGGAACCCACGCGAACACATCGTTCGCCCCACACAGGAGCAGACACCATGTCCACACCCCTTCATTCGGAAAAGAACCTCCTTCAGCAAACCAGGCTGTCCGTGGCCCAGGCCCGCGCGCTGGCCGGGCACCAGGTGCCCGTGGCGCTCGGCCTCGCGGCGGTGATCCTGTCGGTGCTGGGCGTCAAGCCCTGAGCCTGGCCGGGGGCGTTCACTCCGGCTTGATGTCGGCGCCCTTGATCACCTTCGACCAGGCCGCGAGTTCCTGGTCGACGAACCTGCCCAGCGTGGACGGGTCCATGTAGGTCGCGAAGGCGCCCTGCTCGTCCACCTTCTTGCGGAAGGCCTCGCTCTCGACGATCTTCTTGATCTCGGCGCTGAGCTTGTTCACCACCTCGGGCGGCGTCTTCGCCGGCGCGAACACCGCGAACCACGACTCAACCTCGTAGCCCGGCAACCCGGCCTCGGCCGAGGTCGGCACGTTCGGCATCGACGCGTGCCGCTTGCTGCCCGTGTACGCCAGCGCCTTGATGCGCCCGCCCGCGAAGTGGCCGATGACCGAGGGCGGCGTGGTGATGAAGATGTCGACATTGCCCGCCACCAGGTCATTGATGGCCGGCCCCGAGCCCTTGTACGGCACGTGCGTGGCCGGTTGCTTGGTCTGGCGCGACAGCAGCTCGCCGGCGATGTGCTGGATCGAGCCGTTGCCCGACGAGGCATAGAACAGACCGCCCTCCTTCTTCCTGCCGTACTCGATGAGCTCCTTCATCGAGCTCACCGGCAGCTTGCCGCTCACCGCGACCACGTGCGGCGCGCGCATCACCATCGCCACCGGCACGAAGTCTTTGGTCGGGCTCCAGCGCAGGTTCGGGTACAGCGACGGGTTGCCGACGTGGTAGCCCGAGTACTGCAGCAACAGCGTGTAGCCGTCGGGCGCGGCGCGGGCCACGAACTCGGTGCCGATGTTGCCGCTGGCGCCGGGCTTGTTGTCTACCACGACCGGCTGGCCCAGCGCGCGCTGCAGCGGGTCGGCGACCAGCCGCGCCATGATGTCGGTGGAGCCCGCGGGTGCCGTGGGCACCACGAAGGTCAGGGGTTTGGAAGGCCAGGTGTCGGCTTGCGAGGCGGCAGCGGCCAGCGCGAGGCCGACCGCGAGCAGGCGGTGAGCGGGTTTCATGGGTTTGTCTCCGGTGGTTTTTTGTGGATGTCTTCAGGCTGCGCGCGTCAGGGCGCCAGCTCCGATATCTCGATGAGATTCAGGTCGGGGTCGCGCACGTAGACCGAGCGGATGCGCGACGTGGCGCCCGTGCGCATCACAGGGCCTTCGAGGATCGGCACGCCCTGCGCTTGCAGCCGTGCGATGACTTCTTCGAGCGGCACGCTGGCGATGAAGCACAGGTCCAGCGAACCGGGCGTGGGAAGCTCGGCCTTCGGCTCGAACTCGTGGCCCTTCACGTGCAGGTTGATTTTCTGGTGGCCGAAGCGAAAGGCCTTGCGGCCGGCGCCGAAGGTTTCCAGCGTCATGCCCAGCACCTCGACGTAGAAGCGCACGCAGGCTTCTTCGTTGGCGGTCGTGAGCACCAGGTGATCCAGGTGGTCGATCATGCGTTCTCCTTCTTGATGGGGCGCGCCTTTGCGCGTTCGACGATGGCGTTGAAATCGGCCGGTGGCGCGTGCCGCGTCAGCCGGTGGCCGGCACGCGAGACCTGGCCGGACAGTTCGTGCTGCACGAGCGATTCGAGTTCAGCCGCAGCGCCGATCAGGCCTTCGAGGTCCATGCCGGTGTCGTAGCCCATGCACTGCAGCATGTGGACCACGTCCTCGGTCGCGACATTGCCCGTCGCGCCCGGCGCATAGGGGCAACCGCCGATGCCGCCGAGCGACATGTCGAGCCGGCGGATGCCGGCCTCGACCGCGGCGATCGTGTTCGCCAGGCCCATGCCGCGCGTGTTGTGGAAATGCGCCGTCCATTCCAATGCCGGATGCCGCGCGCGCACGGCCTCGCACACAGCGTGCACCTGCGTGGGATAGGCCATGCCGGTGGTGTCGCACAGCGTGAGGCCCTGCACGCTCAGCGCCGCGAAGCGGTCGGTCCAACCCAGCACTGTTGCCAGCGGCACCTCGCCCTCCATCGGGCAGCCGAACACGCACGAGAGCGACACGTTCACCGGCACCCTCGCCTGCTTGGCCAGCGCAATCACCTCAGCCAGCTGGGCGAAGGACTGCTCGCACGTCATCCGCAGGTTGCTGAGGTTGTGCGTCTCGCTGACCGACATGACGATGTTGAACTCGCCGATACGGCTTTCGAGTGCGCGCTCGGCGCCGCGCACATTCGGCACGAGCGCGGTGTAGACCACGCCGGGCCGACGGGCGATGCGTTGCATCACTTCTTCGCCGTCGCGCAGCGCGGGAATGGCCTGGGCGGAGGTGAACGAAGTGACCTCGATCTTGGCGTAGCCGAGCGTGCCGAGCCGGTCGATCAGCGCAACCTTGTCGTCGGTGGGAATGAAGCGGCTTTCCATCTGGAAGCCGTCGCGCGTGGCGACTTCGTTGATGAACAGCCGCGTGCCGTTGCCGGTTTTCATACGGCCTCGCTTTCCACGCCACGCACCGGCCAGCCCGCGCCCTGCAGGTCCGCCGTGTGTTCGCCCAGCCGCGGCGCCGCATGCGCAATGCGCCCCGGCGTGGCACTGAGCTTGGGCACCACGCCCGGCACCTTGAGCAGCGCGCCGTCGGAGCCGCGCGCCTGGACGATCATCTCGCGCGCCAGGTACTGCGGATCGGTCGCGATGTCGGCCACCGTGTAGATGCGCCCCACCGGCACGCCCGCCGCGTCGAGCACGGCCAGCACCTCGTCGCGGCTGCGCTGCAGGGTCCAGGCTTCGATGGCGGCGTCGATCTCTTCGACGCACAGCACGCGGCCGTCGTTGTGCACGAGGCCCGGGTCGTTCTCCAGGTCCGCGCGGTCGATGACGCGCATCAGCCGGCGGAAGATGCTGTCGCCGTTGCCCGCCACCAGCACGTAGTGGCCGTCGCTGCAGCGGTAGGCGTTGGTCGGCGCGATGCCCGGCAAGGCGCTGCCGGCCCGCTCGCGCACGGCACCGAAGGCGTCGTACTCGGGCAGCAGGCTTTCCATCACGTTGAAGACCGATTCGTACAGCGCCACGTCGATGAACTGGCCCTCGCCGCCGTGGGCCGTGCGGTGGTGCAGCGCCGTGAGCACGCCGATCACGCCATGCAGCGCAGCCAGCGTGTCGCCCAGCGAGACGCCCACACGCACCGGCACCCGGCCGGGCTCGCCGCTGAGGTAGCGCAGCCCGCCCATCGATTCGCCGAGCACGCCGAAGCCCGGCTTGTCGCGGTAGGGGCCGGTCTGCCCGTAGCCCGAGATGCGCAGCATGATGAGCCGTGGGTTCAGCGCATGCAGCTGCTCCCAGCCCAGGCCCCAGCCTTCGAGCGTGCCGGGCTTGAAATTCTCGATCAGCACGTCGGCCTCGAGCGCCAGCGCGCGCACGGCCTCCTGTCCTTCGGCGCTGCGCAGATCGAGGCACACCGAGCGCTTGTTGCGCGACTGCACCTCCCACCACACCGAGGTGCCGCCACGCAAGAGCCGCCACTTGCGCAGCGGATCGCCGACGCCGGCGGGCTCGACCTTGATCACGTCGGCGCCGAACTCGGCGAGCGTCTTGCCGGCGAATGGGCCGGCGATGAGCTGGCCGAGCTCCAGCACCTTCAGGCCTTCGAGTGCGTTCATCTTTGTCTGTCTCCAGGTGGGTTGCCCCGACTCTAGGAACAGATGGCGATGAACGGAATTGCTCGGATGGCAGCAGGCCTTCGCGAAACGCGAAGACCCTGCGGTGCGCCCTACTTTTTCTTCAGCGTGGACGCAGACCTGGCAACCACCGGTGGCTCGGCCGGCGTCTTGACCCAGCCGCGCAGCATCACGCCCAGGCAGATGCCGGCCGCGAAGATCAGCCAGTACACCCACGACGGCAGGTTCTCCACCCCGCTGTGCAGGTTCATGCCGAAGGCCGCGCCGATGGCCATGAGCGGAAAGGTCAGTGCGGCGATGGTGTTGAGCTTGTGCTGCGCACGGCTCATCTCGAGGGCCGAGTGCGCCTGCGCCTCGGCGGCGCGTGCGAGCCGGTAGTCGAGCGACATGCGCGTGTCGGCCAGCAGCAGCTCGAAGCCGCGTGCGATCTCCACCGCGAGGTCGCGCTGGTCGATGAGCATCAGGTCGCCCTTCACCGCATCGCGCGCGGCCTGCAGCGTGTCCTGCATGTTCCGCGCGGCGCGGGTGAGCGGGATCAGCGGGCCGAGGATCTGGAACAGGTCTTCCGAGGTCTCCGCGGCCTGGTGGCGGATCTCGAAAGTGCTGAACGCCGCGCGGTAGCTTTCGAGCAGCTTGGCGAGCGCGCGCTCGCCGGGGTTGTTGCCCTTGTGCAGCCACGCGCCGTCCGGCTTGCGCAGGAACACGATGGGCTTGCGTTCGGCGCCGGTACCCGAGGGCGGCTCGTGCAGGATCACCATCAGGTGCTCCTGCTCGTGGATGATGCGCTGCGCGCCGTAGGTGCTGCCGCCCAGCCGCTGCTGCATGGCGGCGGGCAGCTCCCAGTCGTAGTCGATTCGTCTTGGCATCAGGGGGCCTGCAGTTCTTTCCACAAGGTGTCGAATTCGTCCGCGAAGCGGCGCACCAGCGGCGGGTCGTTGCTCAGCACCAGGTTCTCCTCGTTGTACTCGCAGGCGCTGCGGGTCCAGTTGTAGCTGCCGTTGAGCAGCCGCGCGCCGTCGAAGATCGCGAACTTGTGGTGCATGTGGGCCTCCGTACGGTCCACCGCCACCGGAATGCCGGCCGCGCGCAGCTGGCCGACGTCGCTGCCGCGGTCGTATTCCTTGTCGTTGTCGGTGATGAAGCGCACCGTCACGCCGCGCCGGTGCGCGGCCAGCACCTCGGCGGTGATACGGTCGTCCGAGAGCGTGAACACGCACAGGTCGACCGCGCGCTTCGCCGTTCGCAGTTGCTGGTTGATCGCCTGCAGGCAGGCGGTGCCCGGGCTGAAATAGGCCTGCGAGCGCACCGTGACGCTGTCGGGCGAGCGGCCGGTGTCGATCGCACGCACCACGCCTTCGAGCCACTTGAGCAGCGACAGCTGCTCGGGGTCGGCGGTGCGCGAGCGCACGAGGTCGAAGGCGCGGTTGCGCAGCTGGCGCAGGCCGTCTTCGGGCGGCGAGGCCTCGCGCAGGGTGTGGACCAGCACGCGGCGCTCGTCGTCGCTCAGGCGCGCGTCGGCCAGGGTGGCGTCGAGTTGGGCCAGCAGTTCGGGCAATGCGGACATCAGTGATCCTTGTCGGCTTTGGGCGGAGATGGCGGCGGTGGCACGCGCTTGGGCGCGGCCCGCGTGGCCTGCACCTCGGCGGCGAGGCGCTCCATGTCCTGCTTGATCGAGCGGTCGAGTTCGAGCCGGCGTTCGGTGGCGGTCACCAGCGGCAGGATCAGCTCGCGGTAGGTCACGGCGATCTGCAGCATGGCGTCGGCCAGGCGCTGGCTCTCGTTCGGACCCTCGGCCGGTGGCATGGGCTCGGGCTTGAGTGCATCGACCGCACGCGCCACATCGAGCATGCTGCTCGCGATGCGCTGGCTGCCGTCCACGTCGGCGCCACCGAGCTTGCGCTGGCGCACGAACTCGTCGCAGATGGCGGTCCAGCGTGCGCTCTCCTCGGCCGTCGGGCTACCGAGCAGTTGCGCGAGGCGCAGCAGGTTTTCTTCCGCGCCGGTGGTCAGCGTCTGGGCCTCGCCGCGGTAGTGGTCGCGCAGCAGTGCGTCGAGCTCGTCGTCGCGCATCAGCGGCGTGATCTTGCCGGCGAGCTTGGTCATGTTGCGGTAGCTGCCCTGCAGCTTGAACGGCGGCGCGACACGGTAGGTCTCTTGTTGCGCGGCCGATTCGATGTACGCGAGGTTGACCTTCAGCAGCAGGTCGCGCGCCCGGAACAGGCGCTGCAGCAGCGCCTTGATCTCTTCCAGCTCCACCGAGCTGTAGGCGTGCGAGAGCGCGCTGCTCGGCACGTCGTGGCCCTGCGCCATCTTCACCAGCAGCTGCACGTCTTTCGGGTCGCGCGAGGCCAGCGGCATCAGCGTGGGGTTGGAGGTCAGGCTGTTCTCGATGTACGAGAGCGCGAACGCCGCCTCGCGGCCCGAGAGCACATCGCCCAGGTTGTAGATGTCGGCGCGGTTGGCCAGCATGTCCGGGATCTTGAACACGTCGCCCGACTCGGTGTACGGGTTGCCCGCCATCACGATCGCGAAGCGCTTGCCGCGCATGTCGTAGCTGCGCGGCTCGCCGTTCCACACGCCTTCGATGCGGCGCGTGCCGTCGGCCAGCGCGATGAACTTCTGCAAAAACTCGGGGCTGGTGTGCTGGATGTCGTCGAGGTACAGCATCACGTTGCTGCCCATGGCCAGGCCCAGGTTGAGCTTTTCCAGCTCCTGCCGCGCCGCGCTGTTGGGCGCGTTCGCCGGGTCGATGGCCGTCACGCCATGGCCCAGCGCCGGGCAGTTGATGCGCACGAAGATCAGGCCGAGGCGGTCGGCCACGTACTCCATGAGCGTCGTCTTGCCGTAGCCGGGCGGCGAGATCAGCAGCAGCAAACCCATGCGGTCGGTGCGGCTGCCCTCGCCCGCCGAGCCGATCTGCTTGGCGAGGTTGTCGCCGATGATGGGCAGGTACAGCTCGTCGATCAGCTGGTTGCGCACGAAGGTCGAGAGCGGCTTGGCCTGGAACTGGCTGAGCTTGAGCCGCGCCTTCTCGCGTTCGAGCAGCTCGTGGCGCAGGCTGTGCAGCGCCTCGTAGCCCGGCACCGCGTGCATCGTGTGGAACAGGAAGCGGCGCCAGAAGTCGTTGAGGTTCAGCGTCAGGCGCCCTTCGGCGACGCGCGGGTGCTCGCCGCGCAGGCCTTCGACGGTGCGGTCGAGCGCCGCGTTGACGCGGGTGCGCTGCAGCGGCATGGCCAGCACGCTGGCCGCGTCGTCGGTCCAGTCGACCGATTGCGGCGCCTGGTGCGTCGCGTAGGCACGCACCCAGTCGCGCGCCAGGCGCCAGCGCTCGGCCGGCGGTGCGGCGTCGAGGTCGTGCTGCCACGCGTCGCGCCGGCCGCCGCGCTCCAGCTCGCGCAGCAAGGCCGCCGCGAGGTCCTCGCCCGCGCCCGACACGGCCCAGGTCTCGCCGCCATGCGGGCCGGCGAGTTCGCGCACGAGGTATGCGGCTGCCTGGTCGCACAGGGTGGTCACGCGGCCGTCGTGCGCGTCGCGTGTTTCGTCGTTTGCGGTGTCGGCCACAGGCAGCAGGTCGGGCACCACGTCGCGGGCGAAGTGGTTCAGTGCGCGCGCGATGTCGGCTTCGAGCTGCTCCAGCGCATCGCGCCGGCCGAACAGCGCCAGCATCTGCATCGCGGCGCGCGCGCGGCGCAGCATCGATTCGCGGTGCGCGATCAGGTGGCCGTGCTGCCAGTAGAGCAAGGCCAGCGCGCGTTCGGTCGGGCCCCAGGCGAGCAGGCCCGCCTGGTCCTGCATGCCGACGAGCGCGCCCAGCAGGCGCATCGCGTCGTCGTCGTGAATGCCCTTCTGGTAGCCCTCCTGGTAGCGCGCCGCAGCGAAGCGGCGAACCATGTCGAGCAGCTGCGGATGCAGCGGGTCTTCGGCCAGCAGCGTGAGCACCTCGGCCCACGTGCGCTCGGCCTTGCCGGCGAGCAGCGCCTCCAGCAGGCGGCCGGCGAGGTATTCGGCGCGCGACAGTTCAGGTGTTTCCGACACCAGCGACTGGTCCCAGTAGCGCTGCAGCGGCAGCAGCCGGGGCTCATCGACCGGGCTCTGGTAGTCGGTGCCCGTCACCTGGTAGGCCATGCCTTCGTCGCGGGCGACCAGTGTCAGGTCGACCGGCTGGCGGTGCACGGTGAAGGCGTGGCGGCCCAGGCGCAGCGTGTCGCCGCCCTCGCTCACCAGCTCGCGCTTGTCGCGGATGGAACGCAGGGCCTGGTCGCGCGCGGTCTTCAGGCGCGTGTCGAGTTCGTCGGCCGGCACCGCGGCGCCCAGCGTGCGCAGGTCGGCGATCAGCGTGTGCAGCTTGCCGATCATCGGGTCGGCCGCGAAGTAGCTGTGGACCTGCGTCAGGTCGCCGAACTGCGCGATGCGGCGCGGGATGCCGTCGAGGATGCGCCCTGCCGCGTCGACCACGCCTTGCGCGCGGCGCTGGCGGGCGTCGACCAGGCTCTGGCGGCGCGCGGACAGCGCCTCGTACACGGTCTCGCGCTTCTCGGCGATGTCGGCCAGGAAGTCTTCCTGCTCGGCGAAGCGGCCTTCGATTTCTTCGAGCTGGGCCAAGAGGCGCGTGAGCGCGTCGTCGCACTTCTCGGGCGTGTCGGCGAACTCCAGCGCGTTCTCGACCGCCTGGCTGAAGAGCTTGAACTGCGCGCCGAACTCGGCACGCGCCTCGGTCGCGCCCAGCGACTTGCGCCGCGCGCGTGCATCGGCACGCATGCGGTTGATGTCGGCGTAGATCAGCGAGATGCGGTCCAGGATCGACGTGCGAATCACCGCGTCGCCGCCCGGCAGGCTGCCCAGCTGCTCGGTCAGCAGATCAAGGCCGGCAGCTTGCTCGTCGAGCGTGGCGAGCATCTGCCCGAGCGCGGGCGACGTGGCCAGGTTGGGCAGTTCGAGCGCGAGCTTGTCCAGCGCCTGCCGCTGGCCGTGGAAGGCCGTGTCGGCCGCAAGGAACTGCATCGCGCGCTCGCCGATGCGCTGCTGCTCGACCTCGAGCGCGGCGTCCATCGCGGCGATGCGTGGCAGGTCGGCGTAGCGCAGCTCCTTGAGCATCTGCAGCGCACCACGCCGCTCGCGCAGGCGCCCGAGCGCCTTCACGAAATCGTCGGGTGCGCGCCAGAGGGTGCTGGCAATGTCGACCAGCAGCGCGTGCTGCTCGTCTTCCGCGCGGGCCAGCGCGCGCGCGGTTTCGCGGCGGATGGTGTCGACTTTTTCGAACTCGGCCAGCGTACTGCGCGCCACCTCGGCGATGCTGCGCAGCTCGCCCATGAGGCCGGTGGCCTCGGGCGCGTCGAGCCAGAAGTAGGCGTCGCTCACGCGGGTGCACTGGCGGATCAGGTCTTCGTAGGCGGCGCGCGTGGGCGCCTGCTCGCGCACCGCGCGGGCGATGCCCATGAGGTCGCTCACGCCGCGCACCAGTTCGGCGTTGCCGATCTTGCCGAAGAAGCCGGTGGCGGGCGGCTGCGCGCTCACGTGCTCTTCGCTGGCGAAGGGCGTCTGCCACAGCTGCATCGGGTGCACGCGCGTGGGCTCGACGTCGTCGCCGTTGAACACCAGCATGCGGCCGTCGGCAAAGCGCGCGTAGCCGTTGGCGATGATCGGCGTGGCGAGCTTCTTGTCGATCAGGTTGTAGTTGAAGAGCGCATAGCGCCCGGGCTTCGGGTCGTAGAACACATAGGCCACGTCCTCGCCGTTGGGCGAGCGCAGCATGCGCTTGAAGCGCAGGTTTTCCACCACCTCGGCCGGCAGGTCGAAGCGCTTGTACTCGCCCGACTGCAGGTAGTAGCCGCCCGGGAAAATGATGCCGTGGTCTTCGGGCAGCTGCACGCAGGAGCCGCCGATGGCGTCGATGCGCTCGACCTGCTGCGTGCGGATGTTGAACACCAGGTAGCGCGTGACCTGCTCGCGGTAGGGCTTCACGCGCAGCAATATCAGCATGCCCAGCTTGGCCCAGGCAATCTCGGCGTCGGTGAGCGACTGGCTCTTGTCCTCCACCGGCTCGCTGTAGATGCCCAGCCCGGTCTCGGTGTTGTTCTCGATCTTGACCGTGAGGTCGCCGCCCAGCGTTTCGACGAACACGGTGTCGAGCACGTTCACGTGCGGATGCTTGCCGCCCACGTGGTCTTCGCGCGTGGCGACGGTCCACTCGAAATCGTGGCTCGCGGGCAAGGCAATGTCGCGCTCGCCGCGGTTGTCGATGTAATTGATGTTGCCGTTGCGCTCGATGGCCCAGCGGAACACACGCACGTCGTGCAGCTGCTGGCCGATCTGGAACGAGGCGAGCAGCTTGTCCTGCGTCACGCGCAGCTGCAGCAGCGTGGCCTGCTTGTAGTAGGCGTAGAGCTCGCGGAAGTCGGAGGCGAAACGCGCGTCTTCCAGGAAGGTGCCGGCCAGCGGCACGGGCTGCAGCTCGTCGTTCTCGGTGGCGGCTTCGCCCGGCAATGCGAGCCGGTACAGGCCGAACACGTCGCCCACGGCCGTTTCCTTGCGCAGGCCGATGAAGACGTTGTAGCCGAACAGCAGCAGGTCGCCGATGCGCACGATGTCGCGCGCCACGGCGTTGTTCTCGGTGCGCGCGCGGGTGCGCAAAATCAGCGCCTGGTCGGAGCGGCCGAACTCGGCCAGCCGCTGCTCGTTGAGCGCCTGCGTCTTCTTGAGCAGGCCCTCGCCCTGGGTTTCGAGCCGCTTCTTCAGCAGGTCGTAGCTGCCACTGCCGGAGACCAGCGCTTCGGTGGGGTCGATGGGGGCCTGGGCGCCGGGCGGCGCTGCGGTGTCGTCGGTGGATTGCATGGATCGGCGCGGTCAGTCCGCGCGCAGCAGTGCGAGCAATTCGTCGCGGTGAGGCTGGGTGTCGAGCCAGGCGCGGATGCGGTCCAGCTCGTCGATGCAGTCGTCGCCGTAGCGGCGGCGCAGCGCGGCCAGGCGCGCCTCGCGCACCTCCTCGGTCTGCAGCCGGCGCTGCCAGCCGTCGGACAGCAGCTCGTCGAGCCGGCCGGCCAGGCCGCGGCTCACGAGGGCGCGCCATTCGCCCTGGTCGAACCAGAGGTTCTGGCAGGCCACGCAGCGGTCGATGCGGAAGTCGGGGCCCGCGCTCACGCGCAGGCGCTGCATCAGGCGCTCGCACTCGGGGCAGTGGCGCACGGCGGCGACGTCGAACACCTCGATCACCTCGTCGTCGACCTCGTGCGGCACGCGTTTCGGGTCGGCAGCCTTCCAGCTGCGCCAGTCGTCCATGTCCATCACCATGCCGTGGCAGTCGCCGCACTGCACGCCGAGCAAGGCTTCGGCGAGCGCGACGGGCTGCATCGCGGCATGGGCGGCGCAACTGCACTTCAGGTTCGGGTTCATCGCGCGCCCCCGGCTCAGTTGCGGAAGGAGGAGATCAGGTTCTGCAGCGCCGACTTCTGGCTTTCGGTGCCGTCGTTGGCGATCTTGCTCATCAGCGAGGCGACGCTGAGGTTCTGGATTTCGCCCGACGAGTTGCCCAGCGCGCCGACGATGTCGCGCAGGTCCTTCACCACGTCGCGCTCGCCCGAGAGTTGTTCCTTGAAGGCCACCTGCACGGCCTGGCTCTTGGAAATGACGCCGTCGATGCCCTTGCCCACGGAGAGCGAGCGCACGAAGCTGTCGAAGTAGTCGCCCGAGCCACCCACGATGTCGATCTTGGCGTTGGCGAGCGCGGTGCCCAGCACGTCGGCCTGTTCCTTGGCGATGGAGGTCTGCGCGTCGATGCCCTTCATGGTTTCGATGTGCGACTTTTCCAGGCGCATGCGGAACTCTTCGTGGTCGCGGGTTTCGGGGCTCATGGACTTCATGGCCTCGAACTTCTCGTGCAGGCCCTTGGCCTCGGCGTTGAAGCGCGCCTCGATGACCTGCGCATCGGCCTGGCCCGACTTGAGCGTGGCCTCGGCGTCGGCCGTGCGCACGTTGACTTCGGCGAGGCCGAGCTTTTCCTTGCCCGAGGCCTCGGCTTCGAACTTGGCCCGCATGCCGGCCGCTTCGGCCTGCGAACGGGCCTCGATGACCTGCGCGTCGGCCTGGCCGGCCTTGAGGATCGCGTCGGCATCGGCCTGGCGCACGTGCACGTCGGCCAGACCCAGCTTTTCCTTGCCCGAAGCCTCGGCTTCGAAGCTTGCGAGCTTGGCCTGGGCCGTGGCAATTTCGACCTTGGCAGCGGCCAGGCCCGGTGCGGCGGAAATGGCTTCCACGCCCTCGGCTTCGCGCTTCTTCGATTCGGCGTCGCGCTCGGCCACCTTGAGCTTAGCGTCGGCCAGCGTGAGTTCTTCGGCGGCCTTGTGGCGGGCGCGCTTCTCTTGCGTTTCGGCGGCCTTCACGTCGAGCACCATCTTCTCTTCGGCCTGGCCCTCGGCCATGATCACGACCGACTTCTTGGTGCGCTCGGCCTCGGCGACCACGCGCAGTTCCTTGATGGCTTCTTCCTGCTCGGCCACGGTGCGCTCGACCACGATGCGCTCGCGGATCACATCGGCAATGGCCTTCTTCTGCACTTCGACGGCCTTGTCCTTCTCGATGCGCTGCAGGGTCACTTCCTTCTCGCGATCGACGATTTCCAGGTCGCGGGCACGGGTGACCTTTTCTTCCTCGATGGCCACCGCGCGCTTGCGGTTGTTCTCGGCCACTTCCTTCTCGCGCTGCACGTTCTCCTGCTGCACCGAGACGGATTGCTCGGCCATGAGGCGCGCGGTTTCGGACTTGGTGCGCTCTTCCGACTGGATCTTGGAGGTTTCGGCTTCTTCGCGAGCGCGCACGCTGGCAATTTCGCGCTGCTGGCGCGCGGTGGCGTCGGCCTGCTGGCGCTCGAGTTCGAGCAACGCTTCTTGCGTTTCGACGTTCTTCTTCTTGATCTGCATTTCCTCGTTGCGGCGCAGCTCGTTGGTGCGCACATGTTCGACCGCCGTGAGTTCGGTGATCTTCTTGATGCCCTGCGCATCGAGGATGTTGTTGGCGTCCAGCTCCGACAGCGGGGTCTGTTCGAGGTAGTCGATGGCGGCGTCTTCGAGCACGTAGCCCGAGAGGTCATTGCCGATCTGGCTGATGATCTCGTCGCGGAAGCCGTCGCGCGCCTGGTACAGGTCGACGAAGTCCATCGACTTGCCCACCGTCTTGAGCGCTTCGGAGAACTTGGCCGAGAACAGCTCTTCGAGCGTCTCGTGGTTGGAGGCCCGCGCGCAGCCGATGCCCTGCGCCACCTTCAGCACGTCGTCGGCGGTCTTGTTGACGCGCACGAAGAACTTCACCTTGATGTCCGCGCGGATGTTGTCGCGGCAGATGAGGCCTTCATTGCCCGAGCGGTCGATCTCGATGGTCTTGACCGAGATGTCCATCAGCTCGGCCTTGTGGATGATCGGGTAGAC
This sequence comes from Variovorax sp. GW458-11-26-14-LB1, assembly GCF_059423965.1. NCBI lineage: Bacteria > Pseudomonadati > Pseudomonadota > Betaproteobacteria > Burkholderiales > Comamonadaceae > Variovorax > Variovorax sp. GW458-11-26-14-LB1. The sequence goes on along the minus strand of NZ_JBWKYW010000046.1, from coordinate 881 downwards.
CATGCGGCCGGTGAAGGTCACCTCGGGCTCGGCGCGCAGCGTGTTCACGATGAGCGCGTGGCCCTGTTCGATCTTGCGATAGAACTTGGCGAACATCGCGAACAGGCCGAGGATGACGACGGCCAGTATGACCACGGCGAAGATGATGGGCTCCATTTTTTCTCCAGATGCTTTAAGAGCGAGCGAACGAACTTGGGTGAGGGATGCGCGCAGTCAGACGGTGTGAACGAATCCGGCGTGGCCGATGAACGGACATGGCGGGGTCGTTCACGCCTTCTCAGACGATGTCTTCGTGCGCCGCGATGAGGTAGCGCGCGGCCACCTCGTCGTATTCGAGGATGAGCGCGTGCGAGCCGCGCTTGAGGGCGTTGGGCGTGGGCGCCCAGACGCGGATATTGAGGCTGGCGCCGCGGCGCGCCACTTCGGCGCGGCCGTCCTTCTCGTTCACCACGCCAGTGACGACGCGACAGACCTGGCCCACGAGCGCCGCATTGCTCACGGCCGTGTGGCTCACGAAGAGGCCCTTGAGCGGGCGGATGGCCACCGCCGTCACCGGGATGGCGAGGGCCGCGCTGGCCACCAGCAGCACCGTGCCGGCCACCAGCTTGAGCACCATCGTCGACACCAGCGGCAGCAGCCACTCGCCGCCCAGGCACGAGAGCGTCCAGGCCACGAGCACCAGCAGGCTCACGGCCACCGAGAACGGCACGCCGTTCAGGCCGAAGGCGACCACGTAGCTCGCGATCTGGCCCATGTCGCTGGTGTCGCCGTCGGCATGCGTCTGCAGGTCGACGTCGATCCCGCTGCTCTCGAAGTCGACCATGCCGACCACCGCGAGCACCCAATAGATCACCACGACGCCCAGCAGCACCGTGTAGATC
>NZ_JBWKYW010000045.1:0-53110 GCF_059423965.1 Variovorax sp. GW458-11-26-14-LB1 | reverse complement strand
GGTGGGGGCGGCGGCGGTGGCGCGGGTTTCCTGCCGATCGTCGCGCCGGCACAGCCGCAGCCCGAGCCGGCGCCTCCCGTGGTCGTGACCCACACGGTCGGTGGCACCGTCACTGGCCTCGCCGGCAGCCTGGTGCTCCAGAACAATGCGGGCGACGACCTGAAGCTCACGGCCGATGGCAAGTTCACCTTCACCGCAGCGCTCGTCGAAGGTGCGGCCTACGAGGTCAGCGTACGCACCCAGCCTCTGTGGCAGTTCTGCACCGTCAGCAAGGGCAGCGGCAAGGCGGCGGCCGACGTCGGTGACGTGGCGGTCGCGTGCTCGGCGGTGCAGGCGCAAGTGTCCACGTTCGCCGGATCGGGTACCACCGGCTCGGTCGATGGCAACGGGACCGCCGCATCGTTCTACCTCCCGTACAGCGTGGTCGTCGGCAAGAGCGGCGGCCTGCTCGTGTCCGACGTAGGAACCAATCTCGTGCGAAAGATCTCGCCTGCCGGCGATGTCTCGATCTTTGCGGGCGGCGGTGCGGGCGGTGGCTCGGGGGATGGCAACGGCACGGCCGCATCGTTCGCGGGGCTGGCCGGTCTTGTGCTGGATGCTGCGGGCAATGCCTATGCAACGGAATTCAACGGCAACCGCATCCGCAAGATCACGCCGGCAGCTGACGTGACCACGTTCGCCGGGAACGGCAACAGCAGTTCGCTCGATGGTCATGGCACTTCCGCCACGTTCAATGCACCTGCGTCGGTCGCTACAGATGCCGCCGGCAACCTCTACGTGACCGAACTCTTCGGCGCCGTCATTCGCAAGATCACGCCTGCTGGCGACGTCACCACGCTGGCCGGTTCGGGTGCGCTGGGTTTCGCCGACGGCACCGGGAGCGCGGCGTCTTTCAATATGGCCTATGGCATCGCGGTCGACGCGGGCGGGACCGTCTACGTTGCCGATGGCGGCAACAACCGCATCCGCAAGATCACGCCCGGTGGCGTGGTCACGACGCTGGCGGGTTCGGGCCAGGCCGGGGCGGCCGACGGGGCCGGCAACTCGGCATCTTTCCACCAGCCGAGCGGCCTGACGGTGGACAGCGACGGCATCATCTACGTGGCCGACACGGGCAACAGCCTGCTGCGCAAGATCACGCCGGCGGGCGTGGTCTCCACGATCGCCGGCCAGCCTGGTGTGCTGGGCGCGCAGAACGGCATCGGCACGGCAGCCACGTTCAAGCAGCCTTATGGGGTGACGGTCGATGCCGCTGGCAATCTGTACGTGGCCGACACCTTCAACAACCTGATCCGCAAGGTCACGCCGGCTCGCGCGCCCTGATCCCGAGGCATCGCCTCAGCCTCGGTGAGGGCAGGGGCCGCCTTGCGACGGCCACGCCACCGAGAATCGGCGCATGCCTCACGCCGTCTCCCTCCTTCGCGCCGCGCGCCTGGCGCGCAGCGCCAAGCCTTTTCTTGCCCGTGGCGGTTTCAAGCGCGAGCGCTGTGCGGGCTGCCGCCTGGTGCCCAGCCATTGCATGTGCGCCGTGCGCCCTCCGGTGGCCACGCGCGCGGGGGTGTGCCTGCTCATGGCCGACATCGAACCGCTCAAGCCCACCAACACCGGGTGGCTGGTGGCCGACGTGGTGGCAGACACCTTCGCCTTCGGCTGGGCCCGCACCGAGACCGATCCCGCGCTGCTGGCGCTGCTGGACGACCCGCAATGGCAACCCTACGTGGTGTTCCCGGGGCAGTACGCGGCGCCCGAGCGCGTGGTGCTGGGTGTTCCTGCATCGCCTGATGCGGCCGGCGGCGGCAGCGCGAAGCGCCCGCTCTTCATCCTGTTCGATGCGACCTGGGCCGAGGCACGCAAGATGTTTCGCCGCAGCCCCTACCTCGACCGGCTGCCGGTGCTGAGCCTGCAGCCCGAGCAGATCACGCAATACAAACTGCGCAACTCCGGCCGCGGCGACCACTTCTGCACCAGCGAGGTGGCGGCGATGTGCATGGACCTGGCCGGCGAGCAGGCCGCGCAGCAGACGCTGGACGCCTACCTGGGCGTGTTCACGCACCACTACCTGTGCGCGAAGAACCAGCAGCCGGTCGCATGGGACGGCGCCGCGCACCAGCGGCTGCGCGAGGTGGCCGCGCGGCGCGATCAGGTTGCCTGAGACCGTCTGCGCGGGTGAGCCTCAGCGCAGGTCGAACAGCGCCGCCGCGTTGCCCCAGGCGATGCGCTGCGCCACGGCGGGCGGCAGGTCGCCCAGCCAGGTGCGGTAGCCGCGCATGATTTCGTCGTAGGCGCTCCAGCGCTGGTTGACCCAGGTGTCGGAGCCGACCATGAAGCGATCGGGGTGCTTGAGGATCAGCGCGCGCCACTCGGGGCACAGGCGTCCGCCCTCGCAGGTGAGGCCGGGGCGGTACGAGAGTTCGCCCATCAGCAGCGGGTAGCGCTCCAGCATCGCCTGCACGCGCTCGACCGGCGTGCCGCCGATGCCGGTGTGGGCCCAGATGAGGCGCAGCGCGCGGCCCTTCGACGGCGCGTTCGCCATCAGCAGGTCGACGGCCACATCGTCCACGTGCGCGAGCACCGCGAGTTTTTTCTCTTCGGCCAGCGCGATCAGCTTCTTCGCCACGGGGCCGTTGGCGTTGGCGCTTTCGTACAGGTGGAATTCGCCGAGCCCGCGGTAGGGGCCGCTGGCGGTGCCGCGCGCCAGTTCGGCCAGCACCATCTCGTGGATGGTCTCGTCGCGGAACCAGTTGTTGTAGTCGTCGCGGTTGCGGTACAGGCGCACGAAGGGCACCACGGTGACGCCGGCGGCGCGGGTTTCGCGCGCGGCGGCCAGGGTCTGCGTGCCGGCATTGGGCCGCGAGTTCGCGATGATGGCCTTCACCTGGTTGCGCTGCATGCGCGCGAGCGCCTCGGTGGGCGGGAAGGGGCCGGCGGTGCCGTCCCAGGCTTCCTGGTTGTAGTGCAGGTGGGTGTCGAACAGCGGGCCGTCGTAAGGCGCGGCGGTTTGCCCGTGGGCTTGGGACAGGGCCAAGGCCGCGCAGGCGGCGATGCAGACAATGAAGCGCATGGGGTTCTCGCGGTGAGGGCCGGGGAGCCGGATTACATCACCCCGGATCACCGCATCGGCGCAGCCGCGCCCTTGTCGCCGGGCGCGACCTCGAGGCGATCGCGCGGGCCGGCGTCAGCTGCCGGCCGGGTGTGTCGTCGCCTTGCGGCTGCCATCCAGCGAGTACAGCTGCGGGCGGTCTTCCACCGCGACCGCCACTGCCTCGGTGCCGTGCTCCGCGGCGCGCGGTTGCCGGTACAGCTCGTTCTCGAGCCGCCGGGCACGTTCCGCGTACATGCGGGCGAGGGCGCTGTGATGCTCTGCGGCAGCCTGGTGTTCGATGCGTGCCATCTGCGCCTCTTCGAGCAGTGCCGAGGCACGTTTCAAATAGGCCGTGTGGGTGGGCCGAAACAAGAAGTCGAACATGGTTTCACACTCCTTTCCGCTGCAACAACGGTGCAATCATTGTGAACGAATGGCCTCAAAACGCCATCGATTCCTGTGGCTGCGACGCATCGAAGAAGCGTTCTGTTTCACTTGAGTCAGACAGAATCGGTGGCGAAGAGAGAGGGTTCGATCACCGATGAGCAATGAGGTTCGTTTTTGTCTGGAATACCGGCTTGCCGAAGGCGGGCCCGCGCATGCCGTGCAGACCGCGTGGATGGTCGATTCACCGGCCACGCGTGCGCAGATCGAGGAAATGATTGTCAACGCGCGCGCGATGAATGCCGCGCAGGCGAAGTGGTGGGTGGAGGAGCGCCAGGGCGGCGACGCCCCGCGCTGAAACGGCCGGCAGGCCTCAGTCGCGCATGTTCGCGAACTTCACCAGCGTCGCGTACTTCGCCGTGTCCTCGCGCATGATCTGCCCGAGGTCTTCCTTGCCCGTGGCGGGAATGGAGCCGCCTTCTTCCAGACGTCGGCGGATCGCCGGGTCGGCCAGGCCGGCCTGCAGCGCCGCGCGCAGGCTCTGCACGATGGGCGCGGGCAGGTCCTTCGGGCCCGCGAGCGCGAACCAGCCGCTCAGCTCGTAGCCTTTGAGCTGCGGATGCTCGCCGAGCGCCGGCACCTGCGGCAGGCCGGGAAAGCGCTTGGCCGACGACACACCCAGCGGCACGATCCGCCCGCCCTGCAGGAAGGGCGCCGCGGCGGTGGGCGACACGATCGCGAAGTCGAGCGTGCCGCCGACCAGGTCGCTCGTGAGCGGCGCGGTGCCGCGGTAGGGAATGTGCGTGAGGAACAGGCCTGCGCGCTGCTTGATCTGCTCGCCTACGAAGTGCAGCGTCGAGCCCACGCCCGAGCTGCCGTAGCTGAACTTGCCGGGGTTGCGTTTGGCCAGGGCGATGAACTCGTCGAGGTTCTTCACGCCCACCTTCGGACTCGCCACCAGCAGCACGGGCGCGACGGCGAGCAGGCTGACGGGGGTCAGGTCTTTCACCGGGTCGTAGCGCTGCGCCGGGTTCACCAGCACCGTGGCCGCCATCTCGTTGCTGGAGCCGGCCAGCAGCGTGTAGCCGTCGGCCGGGCTGCTCACTGCGCGCTGCGCCGCGACCACGCCTGCGGCGCCGGTCACGTTCTCGACCACCACCGTCGCACCGAGCTTGGCCGACAGGATGTCCGCCGCCACGCGCGCGGCCATGTCGACCGAGCCGCCCGGCGCGTAGCCGACCAGCAGCTTGATGGGCTTGGCGGGGTAGGTACCCTGCGCGAACGCGGGGGCGGCGGCACAGAGGGCGGCGGCGCCGAGCGCGCTCAGTGCCACGCGGCGCGAAACGGAAGAAGAAGCAAGACGGGTCATCGCGGTTCCAGTACGAAGGAGTGGGAAAGGAAAGGCGAAAGGCCCGCTCAGGCCTGCGCGCCCAGGAAGCGCCGCACCAGCTGCACCCAGTAGCTGGCCGCGATCGGCAGGATCGCGTCGTTGAAGTCGTAGCCGGGGTTGTGGACCATGCAGCCGCCGGTGCGGTGGTGCTCGCCTTCGCCGTTGCCCACGATCAGGTAGCTGCCGGGGCAGCGCTCCAGCATGAAGGAGAAGTCCTCGCTGCCCGTGAGCGGTGCCAGCGGCGGCAGCAGGCCGTCGTCGCCCAGCCAGTCGTGTGCGACCTGCCGTGCGAAGCGCGTGGACTCTTCGTCGTTCACCAGCGCGGGGTAGCGCCAGTGGTAGTCCACCTCGGCCTTTACGCCGAGCGTGGCGGCCTGCGCCTGCGCCAGTTCGGTGATGCGCTCGCGCAGCATGGCGCGGATCTCGGGCCGGTAGGCGCGCACCGTGAGGCGCATCTGCACGCTGTCGGCAATCACGTTGGGCGCGTCGCCGCCGTGGATCGCGCCCACCGACACCACCGCCATCTCGCGCGGGTCGACGTTGCGCGACACGATGGTCTGCAGCGCCACGACGATGTGCGCCGCCGCCACCACCGGGTCGGCCGACAGGTGCGGCGCCGAGCCGTGCCCGCCGCGCCCCGTCACCGTGATCGTGACCGAGTCGGACGAGGCCATGAACGAGCCTTCCTTGAAGCCGAACTTGCCCGCCGGAAAGCCGGGCATGTTGTGCAGCGCGAAGATGGCGTCGCAGGGAAAGCGCTCGAACAGGCCTTCTTCCACCATGCGGCGCCCGCCGCCCAGGCCTTCCTCGGCCGGCTGGAAGATCAGATGCAGCGTGCCGTCGAAGTTGCGCTCCTGCGCGATGACGCGCGCGGCGGCCAGCAGGATGCTGGTGTGGCCGTCGTGGCCGCAGGCGTGCATCTTGCCGGGCACCTGGCTGGCATAGGGCAGGCCGGTCGCTTCCTGGATCGGCAGCGCGTCCATGTCGGCGCGCAGGCCCAGGCGCCGCGTCCCCGTGCCGCATGTCAGCGTGGCGACCACACCGGTGCCGGCCAGGCCGCGGTGCACCTCGTAGCCCCACTCGGCCAGGCGCGTGGCCACCAGCTCGCTGGTGACGTGCTCTTCGTAGGCCAGCTCGGGGTGGGCGTGGATGCGGTGGCGCAGGCCGACCATCTCGGGCGCGACCTCGCGCACGGCGGGCAGCACGCTCTCGAGGGCGGCGGCGTTGTCGACGGTGTAGGTCGTCATGGGGGAATCTGTCTCCTTGCTGTCTTGCGGCGAGTCTAGGAATTCGCTGCCTGCGGGGGCAGACAGGCGCCGCCATGCAGGGGCGGGCGCAGCCTGTCGCTGCGGACGGCTGCGGATAATCGGCCGCCATGAAGCTGCACCAGCTCCGCTATCTCGCCGCCGTCGCCTCCGAAGGCAGCATCCGCGCCGCCGCGCGGGCACTGGGCGTCACCCAGGCCACGGTCACGCAGGGCCTGCGCGAACTGGAGGCGCATGCGCAGGTGGCGCTGTTCACACGCCACGGCGGCGGCATCGCCTTCACGCCGGCCGGCCTGGAGCTGCTCGAACATGCGCAGCGCGTGCTGGCCCAGCTGCGCCAGGCCGAAGACACGCTCTCACGCCACCGCGACACCGGCGCGCAGCAGCGCCTGACCGTGGCCATCACGCCCTGGATCACGCAGACCCTGCTGCCGCGCGTGGTGTCGCTGTTCCGCGAAGAGCTGCCGCACGTGCAGCTCGAGATGTTCGACGGCCTGTCGGCGCTCAGCTACCCGCGGCTGCGCGAAGGCAGCCTCGACCTGCTGATCGGCCGCATCGGCCCCGACGAGGCCATGCAGGGGCTGCAGGCGCAGCCGCTGTTCCGCTACGACATGACGGTGGTGGCGCGCCGCGGCCATCCGCGGGCCGGCGCGCAGTCGATGGCCGAGCTGCTGCAGGACGACTGGGTGCTCAACTTCACGCCGGGCGAGGGCGCGAGCTTTCTGGACAACCTGTTCCGCCAGCACGGCCTGGCCGCGCCCGTGCAGCGCATCCAGCTGGCGCATTCGCCGTCGATGATGCTGGGGCTCGTGCGCAAGACCGACATGCTCACCTTCTGCCCCTGGCCGCTGGTGGAAACCGAGAGCCTGCGCCATGCGCTCGTGACCCTGCAGCTGCGCGAGCGCTTCCACAGCAATGTCGTGGGCATCGTGCGCCGCGCGCAGGAGGCGCCGTCGCACGCGGCGGCGCGCTTCATCGCGCACTTCCTGGCGCAGCTGCCGGCGTGGCAGGCCTCGGACGATCCGGAGCTGCGGCGGGTGCTGCACTCGGTGGATTTCATCGAGGCAGCGCCGGACGCCCCGTTGCCTCACCCGTGATAGTCGCTCCACGACATGCGCACCATGCCCGGCGGCGTGGGCGCGCCGGCTGAGGCCAGCGTCACCGGCGGGTCGTCGTCCACGCGGCTCTTGGCGCGCGAGTCCCAGTCGTCGAGAAAGACCTGCTGGTAGTACTGCGCCACCTCTTCGTTGTGGATGATCAGCCCGGCGTCGCGGTTGCGCAGCACGCCGTCGCCCGACCAGTTGGTGCTGCTCACCAGCACCGCCTGGCCGTCCACGATGATGCCCTTGTTGTGGATGCTGCCCTGGACGCGGAACACGTCCTGGTTGCAGCCCGCCTCGACCAGCTTGCGGATGTTGTCGGCCGCGCTGGTGCTGCCCAGGATGATGCGCAGGTCGAGGTCCGGCTCGGTGCTGCGCTCTGCCAGCTTGCGCAGCAGCGCGCGAAAGTCCGCGTCCTTGTCGGCATCGCTCCAGGTGATGTAGGCGAACTGCAGGTACAGCGAAGTCTGTGCGCTGTCGATGAGCGCATTGATGTGCGGCAGGTAGTTGTCCGGCGTGAGCACGGGCTGCACTTTCACCGTGGTCTTCACCGCCGGCAGCCGCGCGGGTTCGATCGGCACCACCGGCCCCGCGAAGGCCACGGCCTGCTCCAGCAGGTGGTCGAGCGGCACGAACACGTCGGGCAGCGTGAGCTTGGGCGCCACGTCCAGCGCCGCGTCGGCCGCGCCATCGGCTTCTTCCTTCTCGGAGGCCTTGAGGTCGTGCAGGATGTACTTCTCGAAGACCTTCGAGAGCACGGCGTCGCTGCAGATCACGTGCCACTCGCGGTTGCCCTTGCTGAACATGCCCTTGGCCTGCGCGGGCGTGGCCACGGGGTCGATGTCGGGCTGGCTGCGCTTGCTCCAGTTGCCGCTCGACAACCAGAAGGCCTTGCCGTCGCGCACCGCCACTTTCTCGTGGTACGCGCTGGCGAAGCGACGGCCCTTGCCGCACTGCACGAGCCAGGCGGTGAAGTCGGCCTCCTGCTGCAGCTTGCGCAGCTTCTTGCGGATGACCTGTTCTTCCTTCGTCATGCCGTCGTCCCAGCTCAGCGCCGCCGCGATGCCGCCGTCGCGCACGAGGTCGATGAAGACCTGGGCGACGTGGTCGGCGTTGAAGTCGTACATCGCCACCGACAGCGAGCGCGTGGTGCCTTCGAGAAAAGGCCGCAGCACCGGCCACCCCGCGTCGGGACCGACGTGGCACAGGAAGGGCAGCTTCACGTTGTAGACCTTGTCGATGGGCTGGCCCGCAGGCGGCTTGTAGACGAGGCCGACGGCGGCTTCGGCGAGTGCGTTCACCGTGTCCTCGAAGTCCGCGCTGGCGGCCAGCTGCCGCGCGGGGTCGGCCTGCATCACGCAGACGCGGTACGGGCCGAGCTGCCGGGGCGCGCGCTCGGCCACGGGCACCTCCGATAACGGGCGCTTGCGGTCGACCAGCACGATCACCGCGGGCTCGCGCAGGAAGCGGCCGTCGACCAGCGGAAAGCCCGGCTCCGCCGCCACGTAGCCGGGCAGGGCGGCCAGCTGCGCCTGGTGGGTGGCGATCACCGACCGGACCGCCGCGCGCGCGGCATCGTCGAGCACTTTCATGGGTGTTCCTTGGGCTGGGTTGTGAGGCACGGGTGTGCGGGCGCCTGCCGGCATGGCATGCGCGAAGGAAGCGACCCGGGTGGGTCGCGTGTCAGGGGAATCAGGAAATGTTGGGCAGCCGGCGCGACAGCTCGACCGACTCGACGGCCGGGTCGGCTTCGAGCTGCTGGAGCTTGTCCAGCGGAATCTCGGCCGAGAACAGGCCCGGCGAGATGTCGGCGCGCGCGGCGATGTAGTCCGGGCGCTCGGCGCCCTCGCACAGCTTGACCAGCACGACGACGCGCTCGCCCGACACCGGCGCGGGGGCGGCCGAAAAGTCGAGCTTCTTGAGCGAGCGCAAGTCGATGGTCATGAGAGGGCAGATGGGGGCGGGAACACAGATTACACCCCCCGCTCGGGTTCGGCACAACCGCACCGGGCGTGGGGGTCATGGCTGGATCGTCAGATTGCGCCGCTGCCAGCCCGGCCGTCGCCGCGCTGCGGGTCCCAGCCGGCCGGCCCCGCGCCGGGCTTGACGCCCGCCTTCAGTTTGGCGCGGATGTCGGCGATGGTCAGCTTCTTGCCCGCTTTGTGAGCCTTGGCCAGCATCAGCGCGACCAGCCCCGTCACCGCCGGCGCCGCCATGCTGGTGCCCGACTTCTTCACCATGCCGTCCTTCGTGCGCGACTGCGCCGCCTTCACCTGCACGCCGGGGGCGCTGACCTCGGGCTTGGGCCGGCCGTCGCGCGTCGGGCCTGCGCTCGAGAAGCTGGCGGCGGGCTCGCCCGTCTTGCGGGCATCGTAGGCGCCGACCACGATCGACAGCTTGCCCGTCGACAGCGAGCCCAGCAGGTGCGACTTCACCGGCTGGCCGAAGTACGACTGGCCGCTGTCCAGGCGTTCGAGCCAGGCGTGGAACGGCACGTCGTCGGCGGCCAGGGCGTGCAGCCGCACCTTGAACTCGCCGTCGGGCCAGTTGGGGGCGAGCCAGATGCCGATCACGTTGTCCTTGTTGTTCGGGTCGGTGATGCGGCTGCTGAGGAACGCGGCGATCTCGCCGTTGCCCGCGCCGAGCGGAAAGTTTTCGCCCGGCGCCACGCTCGCCAGCACCTCGCCGTCGGGGCCCAGCAGCTCGGCGCGCAGGCGCTGGCTGCCGCCGTACCAGAGTTCGAACTCGCCGCCCTTGCCATTGACCAGGGTCCACGACACGTCGAGGTGCCCGTTGCCGGGCACCGTGCCCGCCGTGTGCGTGTTGTCTTCCTGCGAATTGCCGGCCGCCAGCACGATCGCGCGGTTGGGCTTTTGCGACACGAGCGCGTCGAAGCCCTGCTCGACCAGCGAGGTGCCGTCGTGCGGGCCGCCGTTGGTGCCCAGGCTCAGGTTGACGACGCAGGGCCTGTCGCCGGCGCGGTCGAAGATGAACTTCACCGCCTCGAGCATCTGCACCGAATCGCCGAAGGAGCTGAACACGGCGTTGTGGCCGGTCCATGCGATGTCGCGGGCCGACATCTCGACGAAGATCAGGTCGGCCTTGGGCGCCACGCCGGGTTGCAGCGAACCCCGGCCGTTGCCGCCGGCGATGTCCATCACATGCGTGCCGTGCGAGCCGGGGCTGCCCGGCATGCCCGCGCCGGGGTCGTAGCCCAGCGCCTTGTACGGGTCGGCCTTCTTCAGCGCCTTGTCGATGTCCGCCGCCTCGAAGAGCCGGCCGTAGCCGTAGGGACTGTTGGCCTTGGCCGGCGCGCCTTGCTGCCACAGCGCCAGCAGGCGCGTCTTGCCGTTGGCCTTCATGAAGTTCTGGTGCGCGAAGTCGCCGCCCGAGTCGACCACGCCGATCACCACGCCGGCGCCGCCCGCCGTGCCGGCGAGCGCGGGGTTGTCGGCCTGCACGCCCATCGACGCGATGGTGTTGTTCAAGGCCGGCAGCACCGGCTGCGAGGCCTTCATGCTGAGCACGGCCGGATGCTGGCGGATGACTTCTGCCTTGCCCAGCGGAATGCGGCCCGTGACGAGCACCGTGCCGTCGTCGGCGGTGCCGATGTCGGAGCCCGCATCGACGTCGGGAATGTCGGCCCACTCGGCATGGCTGGTGACGCGCGCCACCACCGGCACCGAGTCGCCGTCGGCGGACGAGATGGGCATGCTCTGCTTGCCCGCGCGGCGGTTCATCACCGCCAGTTGGAGGCGCGGGTCCATCGAGGTCTCGACGTCCATCGGCAGGCGCTGCAATTGCGCGAGCCCGAAGGTCGACACCGGCGAGAGCCGCGTGCACAACGCGTCGGCCGTGCCGGCGAGCGCGGCGGTGAGGGCAGGGGAGGCTTCGCCCGGCAGGTGGCCCGCGGCGGGCGCGTCGGCGTGGGCCGACTGCGCCACCATCGCGGCGGCCATCTCCGGCGGAAGGTCGACCCAGCTGTTGAGGAGCTTGATCTGGCCGGTTACGTGGAGCCGCACGCTGCCGGACGACAGCGCCGGCGTCAGCACCCCGTGCGGCATCCTGGGGACTTTCGTATCAGCGGGCGAGGGCTTCTTCGCGGCGACGCGCTTCTTGGCTGGGGCCATCGGTCGGATCTCCTTGCGCAGGGGGGCGGGTGGGTACCGCGAGGTGTAGCAGATTGCCGTGTCATCTGTCACCCCGGCTTGGGCAAGGAGGCGGTCAGAATCGCCGCATGAAAGTGGTGTTCAAGCTTCTGTTCGCGTACCTGGTGGCGAGTCTGCTGTCGACGGGTCTTGCGTTGGTTCTCTTTCCGCTGCACGCGCATGTGCCTGCGGTGGTGGTGCTGCTTGCGTTTCCGCTGGTGCCGTGGACCTTGCTTGGCAACCTCGTGAGCGAGGGCTTCAGGGCCCGGGAGGTGGGGCCGTTGCTGGTGTTCGTGCTGGCGTTCGGCGGCGTGGCCTGGCTGGCGTTTCGGTCGTCATCGAAGGCCGCGCAGCGATAGCCGCGCCGGGCTCACTTCGCCCCGATCTCGAAGACATCGCCGTTCGTCGGCGTCGCGTTCTCGTGATAGATGTCGTAGAGGTACTGCGCGAGGTCGGCCGGCGCCACGTCGGGCGGAATCGCGAGCTGGGCGAGGCCCAGTTTTCCGTCGGCACCGACCCAGTGGCTGCGCCAGCGGGCATCGGTCATTTCGACGCGCAGGGTGCGGCCGAACACGTTGAAGAGGTGGCGCATCGTCTGGGCTCCGGGCATGCACGAAAAGAGATGTGGGGACAGCCACTGTAGCGTCCTCGTCGTATGCACAATGGGCCGAATCGCCCGTCACATCCACTCCAGAGTCCGCATGGCAGACCTCAACGTACGCAAGACCTACGAAGCGGCCGTGGCCGAGCTCGGTCCTGCTGCCGAGCGGATGCTGGCCGATGGTGTGAGTGAAGAACAGGTGGCGCGCTGGATCTTCGCGCAGCGGGACGATCTCAAGCTGCACTACCGCGCGCTGACGCCGTCAGCCGAACTGCAGGCCCTCGAAGCCAGGTCGCACAGCCGCTACGGCAACACGCTGGGCCCGTCGATCGAGCAACTGCGCAGCGCGGGCAAGTCGTGGCGGGACATCATCGATTCGGCGGCGCGGCCGGGGACTCACTACCGCCAGGGCGATTGATCGTTCGTTCGCTACGTGCCGCTGCGCCAGCGGCCGGAGCTTGCGCAGACCTCGGCCTGCTGGCCGTTCACCCGGACCTGTTCTTCATCGAGCTGCGACGCGGTGGCCGGATCGACATCGAAGCCGACGCCGAGCAGTCGCGCCACCTGCGCGTCTTCGATCGACAGCTCCCAGGTCAGGAACAGCTGCGTGCGATCGATCGAAGACGGGAAATCGGCTGCATCGAAACCGTGGTCGCTGCCGCGCGGCACGACGGCGTGGGGCTGGCCCGTGTCGAACAGCAGGGCCGTGCCCCGGGTGAGCGGAATTCGATGGCCCGTGACGGGGAAATGCACGTCCAGGCCCTTGTCTTCGCTGAGGAACAGGTTGCAGAAGGCCGCGCCGCCGTACTGCGCGCCGTCGTGGTGGTAGCGCGCGCCGCGGCAGGCCATCAGGGCGACGTCGCTGGCGGGCAGCAGCGACGCGGGCAGGCCCAGCGTGCCGAGCCAGCCGGACATCGCCTGCACGCACTGCGCGTAGTCGGGCCAGCGCGTGCGCGCGCGGGCCAGCGGCATCGGTTCGACATCGCCGGGTTCGAGCGGCACGTTCGTGGCGATCTCCCGCTGCCAGTCGGCCACGAGGCGGGCTGGGGGCTCGGGAACGTCGAGCAGGGCCGCGTGCACGACGCCGCTCACGCTGCGGCTGCGCAGCGTGTCGCCGTGCCAGAAGTAGGAGGTCAGCAGGTCGTGCATGCGGGGGCTTTCAAGGCACGGAGGGTACACGCGGCAAGGTGCCGGGCACCGGGGAGCGACGGCCGATGCGGCATACTCCCACCCCCTCCCAACTCGCCAGAATTCCGCTGAATGGACAAGGAAGTCGACCCCTCCGTGCTCGCCGCCATCGATGAGATGCGGCTCTCCGGACCGCGCCTCACGCCGGTCGAAATCGTCGCCAAGATGGGGGTGTTCGACGCACGCGACAAGCCGTTCGAGCACGCCTGGCTCGCCACGGGCGACAACGTCATCGCCACCATCTGGGGCGAGTACGTGAGCGTGGCGGCCGGTGGCCGCTGGTTCTACCTGGAATCGCTCGACGCCCAGCGCCGCCCCGGCGGCGGCGTGCGCAGCGCCCAGCAGGCGCAGCGCGCCAAGGACCGCCTGGCCCTGCTCAAGCGCACCTTCGACGCCGGCCAGGGATTCCGCGCCGTGCTGCAGACCAACCGCGTCGCCATCGCCGAGCTCGAGAGCAACAAGAGCGCCAAGGTGTCGACCCGCGTGCGCGACGACGCCGAATGGCACGTCGCGAGCTGGGAGCCTGAACAACAGCTCGCCGTGCTGGTGCGCGGTGCGCGCGGCTGGGTGCCGACCGAGGCCGACATCACGGCCGCCAAGGCCCGTGGCGGCGTGCCGGCGGCCGATGACGCCGACGCGGCCCCGGCCGGCCCGACCACGACCGACGCCGTGCAGGCCGCCGCCATGGCCTATGTCATGGGCCACTTCAAGGGCTACGGCTACAACGCGGAAGACGTCACCAGCAAGGCGCTGGGCTACGACATCGAGGTGTCGAACGCCAAGGGCGCGATGCTGCTCAAGGTGGTCGTGAAGGGCACCGCCCCGGCGCTGCCGACCTTCGCGCTCACGCCCGAGGAAAGCCTGTGCGCCGTGCGCGAGCCGCTGTGGCGCCTGCTGGTGGTGGCCGACGCGGGCAGCGCGACGGCGGCGCACAAGATCTACAAGCCGACCGAAGTCGACCAGGCGCCGGGCTTCCAGCGCAAGGCCTGACCGGCCTCCCTGGCAACGCCGCGGCTGCACCGGCGCGCCGCGGGCGTTTCCAAATTCTTACAACTGAGCCCCCGGAAACCCGTCGTTTCCAACGGTAAAGTTCCGCCGTCCGGCGCGAACAGTTCGTGCCTTCGCCCCCTCTGTTCGCCCCCTTCATGTCCAACCTCATCGTGCACGGCGGTACGCCCCTTCGCGGCCGCATCATTCCCTCCGCCAACAAGAACGCGGTGCTGCCGGTGCTGTGCGCCACCTTGCTCACCGGCGAACCGCTGCGGCTGCACGGGGTGCCCGACATCACCGACGTGCGCAAGATCCTCGACATCTTCCGCACGCTGGGCAGCGAGGTCCGCATGGACCACGAGAGCGGCACGCTCGAACTGCACCACCGCGCCACCACCTTCGATGCGGCGCTCCACCGCCTGCCCGAGGAAATGCGCTCGTCGATCATGCTGGTGCCGCCGCTGCTGGCGCGCTTCGGCGTGGCGCGGCTGGAAGACAACGTCAAGGGCTGCACGCTGGGCGTGCGCGAGATCGATCCGCACGTCGAGGTGTTCCAGCGCTTCGGCGGCCAGGTGGAGCGCACCGAGGGCTCGCTGCTGGTGTATGCCCCCGGCCGGCTCACGCCCACCGACCACTGGCTCGACTACGCCTCGGTGACGACCACCGAGAACTTCGTGCTGTGCGCGGCCGCCGCGGGCGGGACCTCGACGCTCACCAACGCGGCCTCGGAGCCGCACGTGCAGGAGTTCTGCCGCTTCATGGCGATGATCGGCGTGCGCATCGAGGGCATGGGCACCTCGCGGCTCACGGTGCATGGCGGCGGCGCGCTGGGCGGCGGCGAGTTCCGCTTCGACGAAGACTTCCACGAGATCACCACCTTCCTGGCGCTGGGCGCGATCACCGGCGGCGACGTCGTGGTGCGCAACAGCGCGCCGGGCAACTTTCCGCTCATCGACCGCACCTTTGCCAAATTCGGCGTGCAGATCGAGCATGCCGACGGCTGGTCGCGCGCCATCCGCAGCGGCCCGCTGAAGGTGCAGACGCCGTTCACGAGCAACGTGCTCACCAAGGTGGAGGCCGCGCCGTGGCCGTACTTCCCGGTCGACCTGTTGCCGATCTTCATTGCGCTGGGCGTGCGCGCGCAGGGCAACGCAATGTTCTGGAACAAGGTGTACGACGGTGCGCTGGGCTGGACCGGCGAGCTGTCCAAGTTCGGCGCGCATGTGTTCTCGTCCGACCCGCACCGGCTCATCACCTTCGGCGGCCATGCGCTCACGCCGGCGGTGGTCGAGAGCCCCTACATCATCCGCGTGGCGATCGCGCTGTTCATGGTGGCCGCGAGCATCGAAGGCAAGTCCGAGATCCGCAACGCGACGCCGATCCGGCGCGCGCACCCGCGCTTCGTGGAAAACCTGCGCAGCCTGGGCGTGCAGGTGGAGTGGACCAGCGAGGAGTGAAGCGGTCGTGATCGTCTCCGTCTCGAACAAGGCCAAGTGGCTGCTGATGCAGCTCGGGCAGCTGGTGCTGATGGTCGGCCTGACCTCGCTGGTGTTCAACTACGCCTACCGCTTCCTGGTCGACCGCACGATCAACACGCCGCTGTTCTATGCGGTGACGCTGCTGCTGGCGCTCGTGGTCATCGTCGCGGTGCGGCGCGACTACCTGTTCGTGTCGCGCTACGAGTTCACGCCCGAGGCCATCGTCGTGCGCACGGCACTCGGTGCCTCCAAGCGCTTCGAGGCGCAAGATTTCAAGTTCGTGCCCAGCCTGCACAAGACGATCAACCTGCCGGAGCCGAAGGCCTCGCTGTCCTTCGACGTGCAGAACCGCAAGACGGGCCGCCGTGCCCGCAACTACACCTGGACCGGCTTTGCGGTGGAAGACTTCCGCGCGGTGTGCCGCCTGTACGGCTACCAGGACGACACCGATTTCAAGCTGAAGGACTTCGGCAAGGCGCGCTGAGCCGGCGGGCGGCTGCGCCCGCGATGACCCCGCAGCCACAGCGCCCACCGGCTTCGCCGGAGAATGCCGTGCATTCGACACACGGACACAGGAGCGCACCCCGAATGACGACGTTGCAACAGATCCTCGGCACCGAACTTCCATTGATCCAGGCGCCGATGGCCGGCGCGCAGGCCAGCGCGATGGCGATCGCGGTGTGCAACGAAGGCGCGCTGGGGTCGCTGCCGTGCGCGATGCTCGGCCCCGACGCGATGCGCAGCGAACTCGCGGCGATCCGCGCGGGCACCGACAAGCCCTTCAACGTCAACTTCTTCGCCCACACCCCGCCCACGCCGGACGAGGCGCGCGAGGCCGCCTGGCGCGCCGCGCTGGGGCCGTACTACGCCGAGTTCGGCATCGACCCCGCGGGCATCCCGACCGGCCCGGGGCGTAACCCCTTCAGCGCCGAGGTGGCCGACCTGCTGGCCGAGTTCAAGCCGCCGGTGGTGAGCTTCCATTTCGGTCTGCCGCCCGAGCCGCTGCTGGCCAAGGTGCGCGGCTGGGGCGCGAAGGTGCTGGTTTCGGCCACGACCGTCGACGAGGCACTGTGGCTCGAGGCGAAGGGCGTCGACGCGGTCATCGCGCAGGGGCTGGAGGCCGGCGGGCACCGCGGCCATTTCCTGTCGCACGACCTGACGAAGCAGCTCGGTACCTTCGCGTTGCTGCCGCAGCTGGTGCGCGCATTGAAGGTGCCGGTGATCGCGGCCGGCGGCATCGCGGATGCCGACGGCGTGGCTGCGGCCATGGCGCTGGGCGCGGCCGGCGTGCAGGTCGGCACGGCCTACCTGCTGACGCCCGAGGCCATGACCAGCGCGCTGCACCGCGCGGCGCTGAAGAGCGAGGCCGCGCGCCACACGGCGCTCACCAACCTGTTCACCGGCCGACCGGCGCGCGGCATCGTCAACCGCGTGATGCGCGAGCTGGGCCCCATCGGCCCGGCGCCGGAATTTCCGCTCGCCACCTCGGGCATCGCGCCGCTGCGCGCCAAGGCCGAAGCGCAGGGCAGCGGCGATTTTTCTCCGCTGTGGTCGGGGCAGAACGCCACCGGCTGCCGCGAGGTGTCCTCGGCCGAGGTCACGCGGGCGCTGGCCAAGGGCTTTCGCTGAGCCGCGCCGTCCGTCATTTTTTTCGAGCCCTTCCGACCCATGACATCGCTCCATCTGCCCCTGCAGTTCCTGCATCACCCCGCACCCTCGGGCGGCCCTGAACCCTGGCTGCTCGTGCTGATGCACGGCGTGGGCAGCAACGAGCAAGACCTGTTCGGCCTGGCGCGCATGATGCCGCCGCAGTTCCACGTGCTGAGCCTGCGCGCGCCCTATGTGCTGTCGCCCGGCTCCTACGCGTGGTTCGAGTTCCAGGTGCTGGCCGATGGCGGGCGCCGCATCGACGAAGAGCAGGAGCGCGAAAGCCGCTTCCTCATCGGCGAGATGGTCACGTCGGCGTCGCAGCAGCTGGGCATTCCGCCCGAGCGCGTGGTGGTCGGCGGCTTCAGCCAGGGCGGGATCATGTCGCTGTCGCTGCTGCTCACGCAGCCCGAGAAGCTGCGCGCCGCGCTGGTGTGGCACAGCCGGCTGCTGCCCGAGGTGGTGCCGCACATCGCGCCGCCCGAGGCCTTCGCGGGCAAGGCGCTGTGGGTGAGCCACGGCAGCGCCGACAACGTGATTCCGCCGAGCGCCGCGCAGGCCACGCGCGAGCTGGTGCGCGGGCTGCCGCTGGTGCTGTCGGGCTCGGACTTTCCCGGCGCGCACGAGATCCGCCCGGCCGAGCTGCAGGGCACGCTGGCGTGGCTGCAGGCGCTCAGCGCGCCAACAGCCGCGCCCTGACCAGCGCTTCCATCTCGTCGACCCAGGCGTCCCCCGCTGCGTCGTCGGGCTGCACCAGCAGCCGGTAGCGGCGCCCGCCCCAGGCCGCGGTCAGCAGCGCCTGCACGGTGGCGGGCGAGGGTGGCGGCTGCAGGTCGCGGCAGGCGGCGAAGGCCTGCGTCCAGCGCGCGAGCAACTCGTCGTACACGCGCCGGTGGTGCTTGGGCTCGGCCACGCGGTGTTCGAGCATCAGCATCTCGTGGTCGAAGGCGGGCAATTCGTCGATGCGCGTGTCGCAGGTGAGGCGCACGAGGCGCTGCGTGCGTTCGCGCCAGTCGATGTCGGGTGGCGCGATCACGTCCGCGTCGAGCCGCGCCAGCAGCGCCTCGACGCAGTGGCGCACATAGCCCGAGAGCAGGGCTTCCTTGTCGGGAAAGTAGTCGTAGAAGGTGCCGACGGCGATGCCGGTTTCGAGCGCCACGGCGCGCGTGGTCACGCCTTCCCAGCCCTGCGTGCGCCAAATCCGAACAAAGGCGTCGTAGATGGCCTGCACGGTGAACTTGCCGCGCGCCTGCGTGGGGCGTTTCAGGGGCTTGGAGCGGGGTGCGGCGGGCATGGACCGGGTTTCCGAACCCGCGGCGAAGCGGGCCGTCCTACAGTTTGCGAATGAACAACGCATTCACTTTAACCCGCCTCGAAACGCGCAAGAACGCACTCGGAACCACCCGCATCGTCACTTCGGAAGACGCAGGCAGCCTGCAGCCGGGCGAGGTGCTGATGCAGATCGAGCGCTTCTCGCTCACCACCAACAACATCACCTACGCGGCCTTCGGCGATGCGGTCATGAAGTACTGGCAGTTCTTTCCCACCGGCGACGCCGACTGGGGCCACATGCCGGCCTGGGGCTTTGCCGACGTGGTGGCATCGAACGTCGAAGGCGTGGCGGTGGGCGAGCGCTTCTACGGCTACTTTCCCATTGCGAGCCACCTGCGCATGCAGCCGGTGCGCGTGACGCCGCGCGGCTTCTACGACGGTGCGGCGCATCGCAGCGAATTGGTGTCGGCCTACAACCAGTACATGCGCTGCAGCCATGATGCGGGCTACGTCGCCGCGCTGGAGGACTACCAGATGCTGGTGCGTCCGCTGTTCATCACCTCGTTCATGCTGGCCGACTTTCTCGAAGACAACGCCTTCTTCGGCGCGACGCAGGTGGTGGTATCGAGCGCGTCGAGCAAGACGGCGTTCGGCACGGCCTTCTGCCTCGGCCGCCGCGAAGGACTGCAACTGATCGCCGCCACGTCGGAAGGCAACCGCGCCTTCGTCGAGGCGCTGGGCTGCTACGACCGCACGGTGGCCTACGACGAGATCGCCACGCTGGCGGCCGACGTGCCCACGCTCTACGTCGACTTCGCGGGCCACGACAACCTGCGCGCCACGGTGCACCACCATTTCGGCGAGTCGCTGGTTTACGACTGCTATGCGGGCTCGGCGCAGAAGACCGAGTTTCTCGGCGACACCAGCGCGCTGCCCGGCCCCACGCCGAAGCTCTACTTCGCGCCCGTGCAGATCCGCAAGCGCAATGCCGACTGGGGCCCGCAGGAGGTCAACCGCCGCTTCAACGACGCGCAGGGCCGCTTCATCGCCGAGCTGAGCCGCCCGGGCAACCGCTGGATGACGCTGGCCCAGGGCCGCGGCTTCGCGCATGCGCAGGCCGTGATCGCCGATCTGCACGCGGGCAGCGTCGATCCGCGCGAGGCGCATGTGGTGCGCATCGGTGGCGCGTGACGGGCTGAGCGACTGAACTTCGGCGCGGGTGGGGCGTCACAGGGGGTTACGAGAACGTGGCGATCGTGCGGGCCGTGCAGGCCATCCTGGTGCACCATTGCCTTTCGTCTCCCCACTGCCATCCCGCAAAAGGAAACCGCCCATGTCCGACGCCGACTCCCCCCGCGACACCCCTGAATTCCGACCCCGCAAGGAAGCGCCGATGGGCACCATCGTCGGTCTGGCGCTGGTCGTGCTGGTGGCGGCTTATTTCGGCTGGCGCTGGTACCAGCAGCAGCAACTGGCGCCGCTGCCGACCGCGCCCGTGGCCGTCGCCCCGAACGACGCGCCCCCCGAGCCGCCCAAGGTTGAAGAGCCGAAGGGCCCGCAGAACCCGGTCGAGGCGCTGGCCCCGCCCGATGCCGCGTTGCCCGCGCTGGCCAGTTCCGATGCGCGCGTGATGAAGGCGCTCACCGAGCTGCTGGGCGGCAAGGCCGTCGCGGCCTACCTGCAGTCCGACGGCGTGGTGCGGCGCTTCGTCGCCACGGTCGACAACCTGCCGCGCGAGCAGGCACCCGCCAGCAAGTGGCCGGTGCAGCCCGCGCCGCAGCGCTTCATCACCGACGGGCCGCAGCAGGGCGGCGTGCAGACCATCGCGGCGAACAACGCCGCGCGCTACAACGGCATCGTGATGCTGGCCGGGGCTGTCGATCCGGCCAAGGCGGCGGCGGTGTATGCGCGGCTGTACCCGCTGTTCCAGCAGGCGTACGAAGAGCTGGGCTATCCGGGACGCTACTTCAACGACCGCTTCATTGCCGTGATCGACCACCTGCTGCAGGCGCCCGAGCCCACGGGGCCGGTGCAGGTGAAGCTGGTCGAGGTGAAGGGCGACATCCCCTCGCAGCGGCCCTGGGTGCGCTACGAATACGCCGACCCGAAGCTCGAATCGCTCTCGGCCGGCCAGAAGATCCTGGTGCGCATGGGGCCCGAGAACGAGCGCAAGATGAAGGCCAGCCTGCGCGGGCTGCGCGCGCAGATCGCCACCGGCGAGATCGCGAAGAAGAAGCAGCCCTGAGGCGCGATGCACTGACAGCGCCCCGCCTGCACGCCCTGTAGGCGCGGGCCGATTGCATGCCGCGCGAAGGGTCGAGATGATTTGCGCCTACGACTTCGAGGGCAAGCCATGAACCTGATGAGCGTCGATCTTTACCAGAGCACCACCGACCCCGGGAAATTCCTGGCGCTTCCCGCCGGCACCGACCCGACCGAACTCATGGGCCCGATGACCTTCGATCGGGACTATGCGCACATCAAGCGCTACCAGGCGGCCTTCGCGTTCGATCCGTCCGAAACCTACGCGGGCGTGAACGCCGCGAAGATCGCCGCGGACCTGCTCACCGTGAAGTGGGCGATGTACCGGCAAGAAGGCTGAATGGCGGGCGGCTTGCGCCGCCTCGCCTTCGTCAGGCCTCTTCGGTTTCCTGGTACTCGCCCACCGGCACGCAGCTGCAGAACAGGTTGCGGTCGCCGTAGACGTTGTCGACGCGCCCGATCGGCGGCCAGTACTTGGCCTGCTTGAGTTCGGCCAGCGGGAAGGCGCCGAGTTCGCGCGAGTAGGGGTGGCTCCACTCCGTGCCGAGCAAGCTGGCGGCGGTGTGCGGCGCGTGCTTGAGCG
This sequence comes from Variovorax sp. GW458-11-26-14-LB1, assembly GCF_059423965.1. NCBI lineage: Bacteria > Pseudomonadati > Pseudomonadota > Betaproteobacteria > Burkholderiales > Comamonadaceae > Variovorax > Variovorax sp. GW458-11-26-14-LB1. The sequence continues at coordinate 31,720 of NZ_JBWKYW010000045.1, read as the reverse complement.
GGTTGTCATCCTTCGACCAGACGCCTTCTTCCACGCGGCGGATCTCGCCGCGGATGGCGATCATCGCGTCGACGAAACGGTCGAGCTCGGCCAGCGGTTCGCTTTCGGTGGGCTCCACCATCAGCGTGCCGGGCACGGGGAAGCTCAGCGTGGGCGCATGGAAACCGTAGTCGATGAGGCGCTTGGCCACGTCTTCGGCGGTGACGCCGCTGGTGTCCTTGAGCGGACGCAGGTCGAGGATGCACTCGTGCGCGACGTGGCCGTTGGGGCTCGCGTACAGCGTGGGGTAGTGGTCCTTCAGGCGCGCGCTGATGTAGTTGGCGCTCAGGATGGCCGTCTCGGTGGCGGCCTGCAGGCCCTTGGCGCCCATCATGCGGCAGTACATCCAGCTGATCGGCAGCACGGCCGCATTGCCCAGCGGCGCGGCCGACACGGCGCCCACGCCGTTCGAGGGCACGCCGGCCGTGGCATGGCCCGGCAGGTAGGGCACGAGGTCTTCGACCACGCAGACCGGGCCGACGCCCGGGCCGCCACCGCCGTGCGGGATGCAGAAGGTCTTGTGCAGGTTCAGGTGGCTCACGTCGCCGCCGAACTCGCCCGGCGCGGCCACGCCGACCAGCGCGTTCATGTTGGCGCCGTCGACGTACACGCGGCCGCCGTGCTCATGCACGAGCTCGCACAGTTCCTTCACGCGCGTTTCGAACACGCCGTGCGTGCTGGGGTAGGTGATCATCACGGCGGCCAGGTGGGCGCTGTGCTTCTCGCAGGCGCGCTTGAGGTCGTCCATGTCGACGTTGCCCTGCGCGTCGCAGGCCGTCACCACCACCTGCAGGCCCACCATCTGGGCGCTGGCCGGGTTGGTGCCGTGCGCCGAGGAGGGAATCAGGCAGATGTTGCGGTGGCCCTGGCCCTTGGCTTCATGGAAGGACTTGATGGCCAGCAGGCCCGCGTACTCGCCTTGCGAGCCCGCGTTGGGTTGCAGGCTGATGCCCGCGTAGCCGGTGGCCTCGCACAGCCAGGCGCGCAGCTGCGCGTCGAGCTGGGCGTAGCCCTGCAGCTGGTCGGCGGGCGCGAAGGGGTGGATGTTGGCGAACTCGGGCCAGGTGATGGGGATCATCTCGCTGGTCGCGTTGAGCTTCATGGTGCAGCTGCCCAGCGGGATCATGCTGCGGTCGAGCGCGAGGTCCTTGTCCGACAGGCTGCGGATGTAGCGCAGCATCGCGGTCTCGCTCTTGTGGGTGTTGAACACCGGGTGCGTGAGGAAGGCGCTGGTGCGACGCAGGTCCTCGGGAATCAGCGGCGTGGTGCTGGCGGCCAGCTCGTCGAAGCGCGGCATCGCGGTGCCAGCGGGCACGAACAGGGCCCACAGGGTTTCGATGTCGGCGCGCGTGGTGGTCTCGTCCAGCGAGATGCCCAGGTGCTGCTGCAGGCGCTGGCGCAGGTTGACGCCGCCGGCCTGCGCGCGCTCGATGATCGCGGCCGTGTCGTCGCCGGTGCGGATCGTCAGCGAATCGAAGGCGGTGGTGTTCACCGGCTCGCGGCCCATCTGCGACAGGCCCTTGGCGAGGATGGCGGTGAGCACGGCCACGCGCTGCGCGATGCGCGTGAGGCCGTCGGGGCCGTGGTACACGGCGTACATGCTGGCGACCACGGCCGGCAGCACCTGCGCGGTGCAGATGTTCGAGGTGGCCTTCTCGCGGCGGATGTGTTGCTCGCGCGTCTGCAGCGCGAGGCGGTAGGCGGGCTGGCCGTGCGTGTCGACGCTCACGCCGACGAGGCGGCCGGGCAGCGAGCGCTTGAACGAATCGCGGCAGGCCAGGTAGGCGGCGTGCGGGCCGCCGTTGCACAGCGGCATGCCGAAGCGCTGCGTGGTGCCGCAGACGATGTCGGCATCGAACTCGCCGGGGGCGACCAGCAGTGTCAGCGCCAGCAGGTCGGCCGCGACGATGAAGGCGGCGTCGCACTGGTGCGCGTGGCCCGCGAGCGGGCGCAGGTCGTGCACGTGGCCGGTGGTGGCCGGGTACTGCGCGAGCACGCCGAAGAACTCGCCGCTCACCATCAGGTGCGGCAGCGTTTCCGACACGGTGCTCACCTTGACCTCGATGCCCAGCGGCGCGGCGCGCGTCTTGATGACTTCGATGGTCTGCGGGTGGCAGTCGCCAGAGACCAGGAACACGTTGCTCTTGCTCTTCACGCTGCGCTTGGCGAGCGTCATGGCCTCGGCGGCGGCCGTGGCCTCGTCGAGCATCGAGGCATTGGCGATGGCCATGCCCGTGAGGTCGCACACCATCGTCTGGAAGTTGAGCAGGGCTTCCATGCGGCCCTGCGAGATCTCGGCCTGGTAGGGCGTGTAGGCGGTGTACCAGGCGGGGTTCTCCAGGATGTTGCGCAGGATCACGCCCGGCGTGTGCGTGCCGTAGTAGCCCTGGCCGATGAAGCTCTTGAACACCTTGTTCTTCGACGCCAGCGCCTTCAGCTCGGCCAGCGCGTCGGCCTCGGTGACGGGCGCGGGCAGGCGCATCGGCCGGGCGCGGCGGATGGCCGCCGGCACGATGCCGTCGATGAGCTCCGCGCGCGTTTCCGAGCCGATCACCGGCAGCATGCGCGCCTCGTCCGCTGCATCGATGCCGATGTGGCGGGCGAGGAATTCTTCGGCGTTCTCTAGGGCTTGCAAAGAGGGAAGGGCGGGAATCGGCATGGCGGTGAAGGCTCGGGGAGAAGGAACGAAGGTGCGAGGAAACGGCTGCGGTTCAGCGGATCAGGATTCGGCGGCGAACTTGTCGTAGCTGGCGGCGTCGAGCAGGGCGTCGAGCTGCGCGGGCTCGCTCAGCTTGACCTTGAAGAACCAGCCGGCGGCCAGCGGGTCGCTGTTGGCCAGCGACGGGTCGGCGCGCAGCGCTTCGTTCACTTCGGTGATCTCGCCCGACACGGGCATGAACACATCGGCGGCGGCCTTCACCGACTCGACCACACCGGCGACCTCGCCCTGCGCGAAGGTCTTGCCCACTTCAGGCAGGTCGACGAACACCACGTCGCCCAGCGCGTCCTGCGCATGCACGGTGATGCCGACGGTGGCGGCGCCGCCTTCGGCTGCCACCCATTCGTGGTCCTTGGTGTATTTGATGCTCATGAAAAAACTCCTCGTGGAAAAAATGGAATCGGGATGCAGAGCCTAGCCGGGTCTGCGGGGTTCAGTGTCGGTCAGCCGCGGTAGTAGCGCGTCGGCACGAAGGGCATGGTCGAGACTTCCATCGGCACCGGCTTGCCGCGCACGATGGCCTGCACGCGCGTGCCGGGCTCGGCGAAGGCGGCGGCCACGTAGCCCATGGCCACGCAGCGGTCGGCGGTGGGGCCGAGCAGGCCGCTGGTGACGGCGCCGATGTCGTGCCCTTCGAGCGACTGCAGCAGCGTGCCGTCGCGCACCGGAATGCGTTCGAGTGCCACGAGGCCGACGCGCTTGCGCGTGAGCGTCTTGTGGTCGGTGTGGCCGGCCGCGCCCGAGGCGACGGCGGCCAGCTGGGCCAGCACCTTGGCCGCGCCCGGAAAACCGCCTTCGCGCGCACCGCCGGCGCGGCGCACCTTCTGGATCGCCCAGTTGAGCGAGGCTTCGACCGGGGTGGTGGTGGTGTCGATGTCGTTGCCGTACAGGCACAGGCCGGCTTCGAGCCGCAGCGAGTTGCGCGCGCCCAGGCCGACGGGCTTCACCTCGGGCTGCGCGAGCAGCAGGCGGGCGAGGGCGTCGGCATCCTTGGCGGCCACCGAGATCTCGAAGCCGTCTTCGCCGGTGTAGCCGCTGCGGGTGACGAAGGCCGCGATGCCGCCGATCTGCACCGCGCCGCCGGTCATGAACACGAAGCGCTCGATGCCGGGCGACAGGCGCGCCAGCGTGGCCGCGGCCTGCGGGCCTTGCAGTGCGAGCAGGGCGTGGTCGGGCAGGGGCTGCACCTGGCAGCGCGCGCCGATCCTGGCCTGGATGTGGGCGATGTCGGCCACCTTGCAGGCGCCGTTCACGATCACGAAGAGCGAGCCATTGCCTTCGTTGAAGAACATCAGGTCGTCGAGGATGCCGCCCTCGTCGTTCAGCAGCAGGCCGTAGCGCTGCTTGCCGGCGGGCAGATCGACCACGTCGACGGGCATCAGGGTTTCGAACGCGGCGGCGGCATCGGGGCCGACCAGGCGCAGCTGGCCCATGTGCGAGATGTCGAACAGGCCGGCCGCATCGCGCGTGTGCTTGTGCTCGGCCATGAGGCCGGCGGGGTACTGCACGGGCATGGAATAGCCGGCGAAGGGCACCATGCGGGCGCCGAGCTCCACGTGCAGGTCGTACAGCGGGGTCTTGAGAAGTTGGGCGTCAGAAGCGGAGGAAGCGGCCACGGGGCACTCCAAAGGGGCAGTCGAAATCCATGGCTGCAACGCCACGGGCCACCCCTGCTGTCCGCTTTACCTGAGAGATTCGCCCCACGATCGGGGTTTGCTCCTTCGGTGGGCCGCGTGCAATGCCACGGCCTCTCTCCAGCAAGGAAACGCCGGTGGTTGCCGGCGTCTTGTCAGTCCTTTTGCCTGAGCGTTCGGGGAACCCCTGCGCCTTCGGCGGCCCCGTCGCGCGGGGCTCTCTCCTGACCCGGCGAGTGTAGTGGATCGCGGGGCCGGGGCTGGCGGCTCAGTGCACGGTTTCGGCCGGCGGCAGCAGCTTGTCGATGCGCTCGCGCAGCGAGTCGGCGCGCTCGGGGCCGGCGGCTTTCTCGATCTCGGAGAGCATCAGCGCGGCGATGGTCAGCATGGCCTCGCGGTCGCGGGCCTCGCGCAGGGCGTCGCGCATCTGGTTGGCGAAGCGCGGGTCGCGGCGCACGAACATGCGCTCGCAGATGTCGAACAGGAACATGCGCGTGGTGGCCAGCGAGCGCTTGCCGTCGAAGCTGTCGGCCGAGGTGGCGACCTGGATCGGCTCGGCGGCGGGGACGGGCGTGGGGGCCGGTGCGGGCGGTGGCGCGACCGGGCGCGCGACCTGCAGGTAGCCGCGCTGCATCAGCCCCTGGATCGCCTGCTCGGCCTCGACGCGGCTGGGGAACAGCGGGCTGAAGTCGGTCAGCGAGCGCCGGCCGTCGGCCATGAGCAGCAGGGCGCGCTCACGCTGGCTGAGCGTGCGCTGCCCGGCCTGGAGTTCGTCGCGTGCCTTCTCGGTCTTGGTGGGGAACATGGCGGCCACAGCTTTCGGAGGTCGAAGGCTGCAGCATCGTTGCAAGTGGTGACATCTTCGTGAACCATTTGCCTTACAGGGACAAGGCGGGGCGCGTCAGTTGCCCGCGCTCTCCTTGCGGATCAGCCAGCGCGGGCCCACGCGCTGCAGCTCGAGGGTCTTGCGGTCGGTCTCGGTGAGCGCGTCGGCGCTGTAAATCTGCCGGAACTGCGCGCTGGCCGAGGTGCCCTGGACGCTGATCACCAGCCCCTCGATGCCCACGCTGATGCGCGACTTGCCTGTGATGCGGGCGCGCCGGTCGGCCTCCCAGCGCTCGCGGGTCTGGCCGCGCGCGGGGGTGAAGTCGGCCGCGTAGGCGGCGAGGTAGCGCTCCACGTCGCGCGCGGACCAGGCGGCGGCCCAGGCGCGCACGGCGCTTTCCACTTCGGCGAGGTGGGTGACGGGGTTGGTGGGATGGGCGGGGGCGGCTGCTGGCGCAACGGCTGCAACGGGCGCGGCGGCCGGCGTGGCCGCGATACCGGCGGTGGCCAGCAAGCCGGCAGCGACAAGGCTGCAGCCCTGGGCGACGATTCGGTGCATGGCGTCCTTCTCTTTCCTTCTTCTTGTCTGTCAGGCTCGACGTCGAAGCTTGCGTCGATTCTGGCAGTGAAAGAGGAGGCGTGCGGCGTTGAATCGCCCACGGATTTCGGTGGTTCGTGGATCAGGGCGTGTGCACAGGACACCGGGTACTTCCCTCCGCGAATGTCCCCCGCCTCCGGCTCCTCCTTGATTTCGCTGCGGGAAGCACCCGGTGCCCTGTGCACCGGGTGCGCGGGGCAGGGCTCAGGCCGCCGCAGCCTCACCCGCCATCACCTGCACCGTGCGATTGCTCAGCCGCAAGGCCAGCACGGTCGCGACGCACAGCACGCACAACACCACCGTGAGCGTCACGCCGAGTCCGCGCGCATCCGACAACAGGCCGAACAGCGGCGACACCAGCCCGCCGACCGAGAGCGCGAGGCCGAGCGTGATGCCGCTGGCGGTGGCCGGGTTGCGCGGCAGGTAGTCCTGCGCGAGCGTCACCTGCGCGGCGAAGGGCAGGAACATGCTCATGCCGAGCCACGCGGTGCAGACAAGCGCCGCGCCGGGCGTGGAGGCGAGCACGAGGCCTGCCATGGCCGGCAGCGCGAGCAGGTAGCCGCAGCGGATCGTGCCCATGCGCCCGATGCGGTCGCCGAGCCAGCCGCCGGCCAGCGTGCCCACGGCCCCTGCGGCGGTGAAGGCGGTGAGCGCCGCGGCGCCCTGGAAGGTGCTGCCGTGCAGGTCGCGCGTGATGCGCAGCGAGAGCATCGACAGCACCGTGACGTACGGGATCGACCAGCCCACGATGGTCGCCACCAGCAGGCTGAAGGCGCGCCAGTCGTTGTGCGGCTTCAGCACCTGGGCGCGGGCCTGCGCGGCCCGCGCCGCCGTGGCTGCGTGCTGGGCGGCCGCGCTGCGCCGTGCATTTGCCGCGACCCACACCACGCCCATCGCCACCGCGGGAATGCCCAGCAGATAGCTGCGCGACAGGCTGCCGCCGCCGACCACCGTGGCCGCCAGCACCGGCGCGAACGAGGCGCCGATGGTGCCGCCCACCGAGAACACGCTCATCGCCTTCTGCGAGGCGCCGCCGGCCGCACGCGCGGCCACGGTGGCGGGCGGGTGGTAGGCCGCGATGCCCAGCCCGCACAGCGCGACCGCGATCCAGGTCAGCAGGTAGCTCTGGCTCAGGCCCGCCAGCACCACGCCCAGCGCCGCCACCAGGAAGCCCACGGGCACCAGCCAGGCGCGCGGGTGGCGGTCGGCGTACAGGCCGAACAGCGGCTGCACCACGCTCGACAGCCCGGTGGCCGCCAGCATCAGGCCGCTGACGGCCGTGTAGCTGTAGCCGCGCTCCAGCACCATGAAGGGCAGCAGCGCGGGCACGAGGCCCTGGTAGAGGTCGTTAACGGCATGGGTGCCGGTGAGCAGCCCGAGTCGGCGCGTGTTCATGCGATGGCTTCTTTCCTGGATGTCCGGTTGGAGAAAAAGAGGGAGAAAAGCCATCGTAGGAAGACACGGAAAGATGTTCTCGCTACGAATGTGCAAACATCGTCGTGAAATGGACAAACTGAATCTGCGCCCCGACGAGGGCGAATCGACCCCGCGCGCCGTGGCCGTGCTGGCCACCGATCCGGCGGGCGACGCCTTCATTCCGCCGCATGCGCACCGGCGCGGGCAGCTCATTCATGCGATTTCGGGCGTGATGATGGTCGGCGCGGCGGCCGGCAGCTGGGTGGTGCCGCCGGGGCGCGGCGTCTGGGTGCCGCCGGGCATGACGCACCAGATCCGCATGGCGGGCGAGGTGAAGATGCGTACTGTCTTCGTCGAGCCCGGCACGCGCGCCGACCTGGGCGCCGAGTGCCGCGTGATCCACGTGGGGGCGCTGTTGCGCGAGCTGATCGTGGCGGCCGTGTCGCTGCCGCTGGACTACCCACCGGGCGGGCGCGACGAGCGCGTGATGGAGCTGATCCTCGACGAGATCGAGGCCGCGCCCGCGCTGTCGCTGCATGTGCCGATGCCGCGCCATGCGCGCCTGGCCGCGCTGTGCGAGGCACTGATCCGCGACCCCGCGCAGCCCGCCACGCTCGACGGCTGGGCCGCGCGGCTGCACATGAACGCGCGCACGCTGGCGAGGCTGTTCGAACGCGAAACTGGCATGACCTTCGGCGCGTGGTGCCGCCAGGCGCGGCTGTTGCTGAGCCTGCCGCGGCTGGCCGCGGGCGCGTCGATCCTGGAGGTGGCGCTGGCGCACGGCTACGAGAGCCCGAGCGCCTTCACCGCGATGTTCCGCCGCACGCTCGGCGTGCCGCCGAGCCAGTACCTGCACCCGCCGGCCTGAGGCGAGTGCAGGCGTGGGCCTGCGCCGCTACTTGAACCCGAGCGCGCGCGGCAGCCAGGTGCTGAGCATCGGCACGAAGGTCAGCAGCATCAGCACCGCGCCGTGCGCCCACAGGAAGGGCACCAGCTCCTTCACCAGCGCCGACATCGGCACCTTCGACACGTTGCAGGTCACGAACAGCAGCCCGCCCACCGGCGGCGTGATCATGCCCAGCGTGAGGTTGAAGATCACGATCATCGCGAAGTGCACCGGGTCGACGCCCAGCTTGATCGCCACGGGCGCAAGGATCGGCGCCAGCACCATCACGCCCGGCAGCGGCTCGATAAAGATGCCGAACAAGAGCAGGAACACGTTGACGATGATCAGGAACATCCACGGCGAGAGGTTCATGCTGATGAGCCATTCGGCCATCTGCTGCGGAATGCCCTCGATGGTCAGCACCCACGCGAACGAGGCCGACAGGCCGATGATGATCAGCACCGACGCCGACAGCAGGGCCGAGCGCGACAGGATGTCGGGCAGCATCTTCCACTCGAGCGTGCGGTAGATGAACTTGCCGCACACCAGCGCATAGAACACCGCCACCACGGACGCTTCGGTGGGCGTGAACCAGCCGGCGCGCATGCCGCCCAGGATCACCACCGGCAGCAGGATGGCGGGAATCGCCTTCCAGGTCGTGATGAGAATTTCGCGCAGCGGCGGCGTCTGGCCGTCGCCCTTGTAGTTGCGCTTCTTCGAGACGTAGAAGTTCACCACGCACATCGCCACCGCGATCAGGATGCCTGGCACGATGCCGGCCACGAACAGCTGGCCGACCGACACGGTCTCGTCCTGCAGCGCGTAGATGATCATGATGATCGAGGGCGGAATGATCGGCCCCACGATGGCCGTGGAGGCCGTCAGCGCCGCCGCGTACGAGCGGTCGTAGCCGGCCTTGTCCATCATCTTGATGAGCATCGAGCCGGGGCCGGCCGCGTCGGCCAGCGCCGAGCCCGAGATGCCCGAGAAGAAGGTCAGCGACACCACGTTGGTGTAGCCCAGCCCGCCGCGGCGGTGGCCGACGAACTGGCCGGCGAAGCGCAGCAGCACCTCGGTGAGCGAGCCGCCGCTCATGAGCTCGGCGGCCAGGATGAAGAAGGGCACGGCCATCAGCGGAAAGCTGTCGATGCCGGTGAAGGTTTCCTTCAGCAGCACCATCAGCGGGTAGCTTTCCGCGAGGATCAGGGTGGCGGCCGTGGCCAGGCCGAGCGCGAAGGCCACGGGCACGCCGATGGCCAGGAACACGCAGGCGGAGACGATCAGGACAATGCTGGCATCCATGGTCTTCTCCTTACAGCGAGGCCGACGCGTTGGCGTCGAAATGCGCGTCCGACGCGAACTCGCGGTTCAGCACGTAGCCGCGCACCACCAGCAGCCAGTGCACGATCAGCAGCACGCCACCGATCAACATCGCGCTGTAGATGTAGGCAAACGGAATCTGCGTCACGGCGGTGAGCTGGAACATCGTGCGTTCCATGTAGAGCCAGCCGTACCAGACCATGAAGCCGAAGAAGGCGAACAGCAGCCCGGCCACCACGATGCGCACCGCCACGGCCGCGGGCCGGGGCAGGGCGTCCTGCAGGTTCTCGACGGCGATGTGGCCGCCGTAGCGCAGCACCGGTCCGGCGCCCAGGAAGGTGAGCCAGATCATCATGTGGCGCGACACCTCTTCGGCCCATTCGATCGACTGGTTCGTGGTGTAGCGCAGCACGACGTTGGTGAAGATGATGACGGACATGGCCGCCAGCAGGAGGATCAGCGCCCACCGGTTGGCGGCGAGAAAGTAGCGCTCGAAGGCTTGCACGTTGTGGTTCTCTGTGGTGTCGGAAATGCGAAGCGCCCGGCACACTGAGGCGGGCCGGGCGCGGTCGGGGCGGAGCGGTCTTACTTGACGTCCGTGATCTTCTTGATGTTGTCGGCGCCGAATTCCTTGGCGTAGCCCACGTAGGCCGGCTTCAGGGCTTCGCGGAAGGCCGCGCCGTCGACGGTGCGCGTGACCTTCATGCCGTCTTTCTCAAGCTGGGCGATGCCGTTGTTCTCGTCGTCGTTGACCTTCTTGCGCTGCGCGATCGAGGCCTTCTTCGCCGCTTCGGTGAACACCTTCTTGTCGGCGTCCGAGAGCTTGTTCCACACCTTGGGCGACAGCAGCAGCAGCGCCGGCGAGTAGACGTGGCCGGTGAGCGACAGGTGCTTTTGCACTTGCGAGAACTTCGAGGACAGGATCACGGGAATCGGGTTTTCCTGGCCGTCGACCGTGCCTTGCTGCAGCGCGCCGAACAGTTCCGGGAAGGCCATCGGCGTGGGCAGGATGCCGAAGGTGCGGTAGCCGTCCATGTGCACCTTGTTTTCCATGGTGCGCATCTTCAGACCGGCCGCGTCGGTGGGCTTGACGATGTCGCGCTTGCTGTTCGTCATGTGGCGAAAGCCGTTTTCGGTCCAGGCCAGCGCGATGATGCCCTTGCTCGGGAATTTGGTCAGGATGTCCTGGCCGATGGGGCCGTCCATGACCTTGCGGGCGTGGTCGTAGTCGCGGAACAGGAAGGGGATGTCGACGATCTTGACCTCGGGCACGAAGTTGCCCACGGGGCCGGTCGAGGTGTTCAGCAGGTCTTGCGTGCCGAGCTGGATGGCTTCGATCTGCTCGCGCTCGCCGCCCAGCGCCGAGTTGGCGAAGTGCTGGCACTTGAAGCGGTTCTGGGTGTTCTTCTCGACCTCTTCGCAGAACACGGTGGAGCCCACGCCGTAATGCGATTCCTTGGACGTCGCATAGCCAATCTTGAGAACGGTGGGTTGCTGCGCGAAGGCGGCGGTGCCCAGGGCGAGCGAAAGGCAGGCGGCGGCGATGTGGCCGAATTTCATGGTGTCTCCGGGGAGTTGGGGGTCGAAAGCGCGTCAGGCGCAGGTCAGGAAATGACTATGCACCAATAACCAGTTTGACCGCGTCGGGACTTTCACGGACGTAGGCGCGGATCACCGCGTCGAAGCTCTCGTCGGCCGTGAGCCCGAGGGCGTGGGCGCGCGGCGTGTCGAAGCGCCCGGGCCAGGTCTTGACGATGCGGCGGATGGCGGCGTCGGGCGTGCGGTCGAGCAGGTCGGTGGCGGCGCGGCCGGCCACGCGTTCGAGCGCGGCGGCCATCTCGCCCACGGTGGTGGCCAGCGAAGGCAGGTTGAGCGCGGTGCGCGGGCCCCAGTCGGCGTCGCTGGCTTCGGCGGCGCGCACGATGCCTTCGATGGTCCGAGCCGGCGAGGCGATGGCCACGGGCGTCTCGTCGGGCACCGGGCAGGCCGCGCGCAGGCCGGCGAGCGGCTCGCGGATCATGCCGCTGAAGAAGCCCGAGGCCGCCCCGTTCGGTTGGCCGGGGCGCACGCTCACCGTCATGAGGCGCACGCTGCGCCCCTGCACGAAGCCCTTGCGCGTGTAGTCGGCCACCAGCTGCTCGCCGATGAATTTCTGGATGCCGTAGCTGGTCTGCGGCGTGGGCAGCGTGTGGTCGTCGATGAGCGCGGGCAGCGGCTGTTCCGGCGAATCGCCGAACACGGCGAGCGAGCTGGAGAACACCAGCACCGGCCGCGTGCCGAGCGCGCGCAGTTTCTCGAGCAGGCCGTGCGTGGCGGCGAAGTTGCTGCGCATGCCCAGGTCGAAGTCGGCCTCGCATTCGCCGCTGACGGCCGCCGCCAGGTGGAACACCGCGTCGGCCTCGCGCCAGAAGGTGGCGTTGTCGTCGGCCAGCTGGGCGTTGAGGTCGCCGGTGGCGGTTGCGATGCGCGGGTTGGCCGCGAGGTCGGGCGGCGGCGGCGCGCGGTCGACCAGCGTGATGCGTGCGATGTCGCGGGCGGGGGCGCCGGCGAGCGACAGCTGGCCCAGGGCCAGGAGGGTGCGCGCCAGGCGCGCGCCGAGAAAGCCGGCGCCGCCGGTGATGACGATGTGCATGGGGTCCTGTCTCCTTGTGTCCTTGTGTCGCGAGGATAGCGTCGGTGGTATCGCACAATTTGTGCATGCCCATGCTGCCCCCCGATCTCCTCGCCACCCTGCGTTTGCCTGTGCTGCAGGACGCCGACCTCGACACCCAGGCCTCCTTCTTCCAGCGGCCGGAGGTCCGTGGGCTCTACTTCGAGGTGGTGGAGGGTTCGGCGAAGGACGAGGTGCTGCGGGCCGCCGTCGCGCAGCTCGGCGAGCTGCATCCGCACCGGGCCGCGTTGCTGGCGGTGTTCTGCGGCGCGCTGGTCGAGAACGGCGCCGATCCGCAGCTCATGTTCGACGCCGTGCGGCAGCTGGCGGGGCGCCTGCTGGCGTCGCTGGCGCCTTACTGCGCGGCGCAGCCGTACGAACCCGATGAGGACGACGAAGAATCGCAGGACGAGGCAGAACTTGCCGCCTGGCAGGCCGCCGAAGCGGCGCTCGCGGCACTGTCGCCGCCGGCGCGTTTCGAGGTCGATGCGCTGCAGCGCGCGGTCGATCTGCTGGTGCTGCCGCTCATGACCATGGTGGTGCGCGATGTGCGCAACCACCAGTCGCTGGTGGCGGACGCAGGCCTGCTCGCGCACCTCGAGGCGATGTACGCCAACGACTCGCTGCCCTTCGAGGCCTTGCACTTCCTGCGCGCCGCGGCCCAGCTGTCGTACGAGGACGAGCTGGTGGTCCTGCTGCCGGCGTCGCGCGCGGGCATGGTCGTTCGCGCCCAGGGCATCAACAACAACTTCCACGCCTTCTCGCTGCTGCAGGACCTGATGGAAACGCACGCCCAGACGCTGGGCATCCGACAGCCGCCGCGCACGCGCCGCGACGAGGACAGCGACGCCGCCGCCTTCCTCTGGCTGCAGGCGACAGCCTTCGCCAACGGCGAGCTGGTGGACCGCATGGCGTGGTCCTGGGGCGAAGGCACGCTGCGCGAAAACGCGCGCCGGCAGGGGCGGCTGGTGCTCGTCGCGCTGGAGACGGACGACAAGCCCGCGCGCGGCTGGAACGGATTCACCCACGTGCTGCACGCCGAGCAGAACCCGCAGGTGTCGCTGGTGCACTTCCTCACGCCCGAGGAGGTCGCCGCGTACCTCGCCTGAAGCGCCATGAAAAAAGCCCTCCGAAGAGGGCTTTCATGCATCGACGCGGCGGGGCTTACATGCCCACGTAGTTCGGCCCGCCGCCGCCTTCGGGCGTGACCCAGACGATGTTCTGCGTCGGGTCCTTGATGTCGCAGGTCTTGCAGTGCACGCAGTTCTGCGCGTTGATCTGCAGGCGCTCCTTGCCGGCGCTGGCTTCGTCGGGCACGAACTCGTACACGCCGGCCGGGCAGTAGCGGCTTTCGGGGCCGGCGAACTTGGCGAGGTTGACGTTGACCGGCACCGACGCGTCCTTCAGCGTCAGGTGGGCGGGTTGCTGCTCTTCATGGTTCGTGTTGCTGATGAACACGCTGGAGAGGCGGTCGAAGGTGAGCTTGCCGTCCGGCTTCGGATAGACGATGGGCTTGCACTCGGCGGCCGGCTTCAGGTACTGGTGGTCGGGCTTGTTGCGGCGCAGGGTCCATGGGATGTGGCCCTTGAGCAGCCATTGCTCGACGCCGTTCATGACCGTGGCGATGCCCAGGCCCTTCTTGAACCAGGCCTTGAAGTTGCGCGCCTTGTTCAGCTCGGTGTAGAGCCAGCTCTTCTCGAACGCGGCGGGGTAGGCCGTGAGCTCGTCGTGCTGGCGGCCGGCCATGACGGCGTCGAAAGCGGCTTCGGCGCACAGCATGCCGGTCTTGATGGCGGCGTGGCTGCCCTTGATGCGGCTCACGTTCAGGTAGCCGGCCTCGCAGCCGACCAGCGCGCCGCCCGGGAACACCGTCTTGGGCAGCGACATCAGGCCGCCGGCCGTGATGGCGCGGGCGCCGTAGCCGATGCGCTTGGCGGGCTTGATGCCCTTGGCTTCGTCGCCCTCGAGGTACCAGCGGATGTTGGGGTGCAGCTTCCAGCGCTGCATTTCCTCGAACGGGCTCAGGTACGGGTTGCTGTAGTCCAGGCCCGTGATGAAGCCCATCGTGACCTTGTTGTCCTCCATGTGATAGAGGAAGGCGCCGCCGTAGGTGTTGTTGTCCATCGGCCAGCCGGCCGTGTGCAGCACGAAGCCGGGCTGGTGGCGCTTGGGATCGATTTCCCAGACTTCCTTGACGCCCAGGCCGTAGGTCTGCGGGTCGCGGCCTTCGTCGAGCTTGAACCTGGCGATCAGCTGGCGGCCCAGGTGGCCGCGCGCGCCTTCGGCGAACACCGTGTACTTGCCCAGCAGCTCCATGCCGAGCTGGAAGTTCTCGGTGGGTTCGCCGTCCTTGCCCACGCCCATGTTGCCGGTGGCCACGCCGCGCACCGAGCCGTTCTCGTTGTAGAGCACTTCGGCGGCCGGGAAGCCGGGGAAGATTTCCACGCCCAGGTTCTCGGCCTGCTGCGCCAGCCACTTGGTGAAGGCGCCCAGGCTGATGATGTAGTTGCCGTGGTTCTGGAAGCAGGCCGGCAGGAAGGCGTTGGGCGTGCGCAGGCCCGACTTTTCGCTCAGGAACACCATGGCGTCGTCGGTCACGGGCTGGTTCAGCGGGGCGCCGAGTTCCTCCCAGTCGGGCAGCAGCTCGTTGAGCGCGCGCGGGTCCATGATGGCGCCCGACAGGATGTGCGCGCCGGGCTCGGAACCCTTCTCGAGCACCACGACGGAGATTTCCTTCTCCTGCTGGGCGGCGAGCTGCTTGAGGCGGATCGCGGTCGAGAGGCCGGCGGGGCCGCCGCCGACCACGACCACGTCGTATTCCATGGCTTCGCGAGGGCCGAACTGGGCGAGGATTTCGTCGTGCGTCATGTGGGTTGGGTCGATAATGATTTTTAGAGGCGCGGGGGCGTCCCGGTTCGCCGGGCATTTTATGCGGCGTCCGGCGGGGGCCTTGTCGCCCGCAGGCGAGGCGCCTTGCGTCACCTGCGCGACTCCACAGGATTCAGCTCATGGCTTACAGCATCGATCTCTCCGGCCGCGTGGCTTTCGTCACCGGCGCCTCCAGCGGACTGGGTGCCCAGTTTGCCAAGACACTGGCCCGTGCCGGCGCCGCCGTGGTGCTGGCCAGCCGCCGCGTCGAGAAGCTCAAGGAGCTGCGCGCGCGCATCGAAGGCGAGGGCCATGACGCCCACGTGGTCGAGCTCGACGTGACCGACATCGGCAGCATCAAGGCCGCCGTCGCGCGCGCCGAGACCGAAGTGGGGCCCATCGACATCCTGGTCAACAACTCGGGCGTGAGCGCCACGCAGCGCCTGCAGGACGTCACGCCCGAGGACTACGACTACATCTTCGACACCAACGTGAAGGGCTCCTTCTTCGTCGCGCAGGAGGTCGGCAAGCGCATGCTGGCGCGCGCCCAGGGCAAGGCGCCGGGCACCTACATCGGCGGACGCATCATCAACATCGCATCGTCAGCGGCGCTGAAGGTCATGCCGCAGATCGGCACCTACTGCATGAGCAAGGCCACCGTGGTGCAGATGACCAAGGCCATGGCGCTCGAATGGGGCCGCTTCGGCATCAACGTGAACGCGCTGTGCCCGGGCTACATCACGACCGAGCTCAACGAAGAGCACTGGAGCACCGAAGGCGGCGCCAAACTGGTCAACATGCTGCCGCGCAAGCGCGTGGGCAAGCCCGAAGACCTCGACGGCCTGATCGTGCTGCTGGCCAGCGGCGAGAGCCATTTCGTGAACGGCGCCGTCATCGCGGCCGACGACGGGTTCGCGATCTGAGCCCCCGGGCCTGGATCGGCATCGCCGCCGGCCTGGGCGCGGGCGCGCTCTGGGGCCTGGTGTTCGTGGCGCCGCGCATGGTCGGCCACTTCGGCATGGTCGACATCACGGCGGCGCGCTTCGCGGTGTTCGGCGCGGTGTCGGCGCTGGCGGTGTTCGCACGGCCCGCGGCCGTGCGCTGGCCCACGGGCCGGCAGGCGCTGGCGGCGCTCGCGCTCAGCGTGCTGGGCTTCAGCGGCTACTACCTGCTGCTGGCCTTCGGCATCGCGGCGGCGGGCACCGAGGTGCCCAGCCTCATCATCGGCACCATTCCCGTCTGGATGATGCTGCTGGGCCGGCCCGCGGGACTGCACATGCGGGCCTTGCTGCCCGGCCTGTTGCTCACGGGCGCGGGCATCGCGCTGATGATCTGGGGCGCGTGGTCGGCGCAGCACGGCGCGGGCGGTGGTGGCGGCGCGCGCTTCGGCTGGGGCATTGCGCTGGCGCTGTGTTCGATGGTGAGCTGGACGGTCTACGGCCTGCTCAATGCCGCCTGGCTGCAACGGCACCGCGAGGTGCATGCGGCCGACTGGGCCAACTGGCTGGGCATTGCCACTGGCCTCGGGGCCTTGCTGCTGTGGACGGTGGCGGGCAGCGATGTCGCCACGCTGCAGTCTCAGCCCGACAGCATGCTGTTCATCTGGATCGCGCTGGCGAGCGGTTTCGGCTCGTCGTGGCTCGCGACCATTCTCTGGAACGTCGCGAGCCAGCGCCTTTCGGCCAGCCTGTGCGGCCAGCTCATCGTGAGCGAGACGCTGTTCGCCTTGCTCTATTCCTTCCTCTGGGACGGCCGCTGGCCGCAGGCCACCGAATGGGTGGCGGCGGCGCTGTTCGTCCTGGGCATCCTCGCATCCATCAAGGCCCACCGATGAGAATCGAAATCCCCGAAAAGAAGAAGCTCGTGTACGAGATGTCGATCCCCATCCGCTGGGGCGACATGGACGCCATGGGCCACCTGAACAACGGCACCTACTTCCGCTACCTCGAGACGGCGCGCATCGACTGGATCCGCTCGCTCGGCGTCGAGCCCACGCCGGGCGGCGAGGGCATGGTGATCGTCAATGCCTTCTGCAACTTCTACCGGCAGATCGAGTACCCGGGCAACGTGCGGATCAAGATGTACGTGAGCGACCCGGGGCGCACCACCTTCGAAAGCTGGGCCACCATGGTCCGCGAGGACGCGCCCGAGGTGCTCTGCGCGGCCGGCGGCGCCACCACCATCTGGGTCGATTTTCCGAAGCAGAAGGCGCTGGCGCTGCCCGACTGGCTGCGCGAGATCGTCAGCGACTGACGGCGCGTTGTCGAAAAAAGTTCAGGCCGGCCGCAGCACGATGCGCGCCTCGAAGCCGCGCGCCATGCCGGGCGGCGGCGAGGCCAGCGCCAGCGTCGCGTTGTGCTTCTCGACGATGGTGCTCACGATCGACATGCCCAGGCCGTAGCCGGCCCGGTCCGAGCCGTGGCGCACATGGCGCTGGTGCAGCGACTGCAGCTGCTCGGCGCTGACACCCGGACCGGCATCGCGCACCACCAGCACGCAGGGCGCCGCGACCTCGATCGTCACGCGGCCGTCGCCGCTGTAGCGCAGCGCGTTCTCCACGAGGTTGCGCAGCGCGATCGCCAGCGCATCGACGTCGCCGAAGGCCACCGGCGCCGCGCTGTCGGGCACCTTGAGCTTCAGGCGTTCGTTGATCTGCGGGTCTTGCCAGAACTCCTGTGCCACCGTGCCCGCCAGCTGCACCAGGTCGACCCGCGCCCGCGCGAGCGAGGCACCCGATTCCGCGCGCGACAGCTGCAGCAGCTTTTCGGCGCGGTGGCTCAGCATCTGCAGCGCCTGCAGCGCGCCTTCGACGTCGGTGCGCTTCAGGTCGTGGTCGAGCGCGGTCTGCAGCCGCAGGCGCGCGGCGGCCAGCGGCGTGCGCAGCTCGTGCGCGGCATTGGCGGCCAGCGCGCGCTCCACGTCGAGCGACTGCGACAGCCGCTGCAGCAGCCGGTTGACATGGTCGCCCACCGCGCGCAGCTCCTGCGGCAGGCCGGGCAGGGTGATCGGGCGCAGGTCCGCGCCGTTGCGCTTCTCGATCTCGGCGGCCAGCTGCTGCAGCACGCGCAGCTCGGTGCGCGCCACGCGGCGCAGCACCAGCGCCAGCAACGGCAGCACCGCGCCGAGCGGAATGATCAGGCCGAACAGCGTGCGGTTCAGCGCGCGGCGGCGTTCGTCCAGCGGGTCGGCCACCTGGAAGTACAGGCCCAGCGTGGGGTGGCGCACGGTGTAGATGCGCCAGGTCTGGTTGTTGGCGAAGCCCGCGGCCAGCGGTACGTCGAAGGCATCGTCGGGGGCCTCGGCCGAGCGCAGCAGCACGTGCTCGTGCACGTCGACCACCTGGTACATCACGGCGTCTTCGGAGAACAGCTGCTTGGGCGCGATCAGCGGCGTGTCCTGCTTGCCGCTTTCATGGCGCAGGCGCAGCTTCTCGAGCTCCTGCACCGCCATGTCGAACATGCGGTGCGACACCTCCACCAGCTCGTTGTCGAAGTTGTGGTTGATCTCGCGGTCCACGTACCAGACCACGGCGAGCACGCACAGCAGCCACACGCCGCCGACCCACAGGATCAGCGTGCGCGTGAGGCGCCCGGCCAGCGAATCGCGGCGGTCGCGCAGCAAGGTGCCGGTCATTCCTCGTCGTCCGCCGAGAACGACAGCCGGTAGCCCAGGCCGCGCAGCGTCTGGATGTGGCTGCGCCCGAGCTTGCGCCGCAGCCGGCTGATGAACACCTCGAGCGTGTTGCTGTCGGCCTCGTCGCCGAAGCCGTACAGCGCGTCGGCCAGGTTGTCGCGCGTGTGGATGCGCTCGGGCCGCGTGGCCATCACGCGCAGCAGGGCCCATTCCTTCTGCGTGAGCACGACGGGCACGCCGTCCTTGCGCACGCGGTCGTGGGCCAGGTCGATCTCCAGCGTGCCCAGCTGCAGCACCGGCGAGGTGTTGGCGCTGCGCCGGCGTTCCACGGCGCGCAGCCGCGCCAGCAGTTCGGCCGGGTCGTAGGGCTTGATGAGGTAGTCGTCGGCGCCGGCGTCGAGGCCGCGGATGCGGTCGGTGACCTGGTCGCGGGCCGTGAGCACGATGACGATGGGCGGCTCGCGCAGCGCGCGCACCTGCGGCAGCAAAGAGAGGCCGTCGCCGTCGCCCAGGTGCAGGTCGAGCAGCACCGCCGCGTACTGAACTGAAAGGAGGGCGCCGCGCGCCTCGGCCAGGCTGGGGGCCACGTCGACGACGAACGCCTTGGCGACGAGGTAGCTGCAGACCGCGTCTGCCAACGAACTGTCATCTTCGACCAGCAAGATTCGCACGCGGTGGCCCTTACAAAACTCGAAGTCTAGCGCCGCCCCTCTGGCGATCGCGTCAGGAATCGTTCAGGTCGCTTCAGACTGGGTTCATCCCGCGTGCGTAGGCTCGCGCCAGTCTGTTCCGAGGCCTGTTTTTCTTCATGACCCGTACCCCGTATCTCCGTCTCGGAGCCCTGACCTTGCTTGCCCTGGCCCTGCTGATGATCTGGGACGCCCTTGGCGGCGACCTGCCGCTGGCCCGCCTGGCCGGCACGCCGATGGGCTTTCCCTGGCGCGAGAACCCCTTCCTGGTCCACGTGATGCACGAAGGCGCGAGAAACCTCAGCTGGCTGCTGGTGATCGGCCTGTTCGCCGCCATCCGCTGGCCCGTGGGCGTGCTGCGGCGCCTGGGCACGGGCGCTCGCGTGCAGCTGGCGCTGACGGTGCTGGCCTCGGTGCTGGCAGTGAGCCTGATCAAACACCTGAGCGACACCAGCTGCCCCTGGGATCTGAAGGAGTTCGGCGGCGTGGCGCGCTATGTGTCGCACTGGGCCTGGCGCCAGGACGACGGCGGGCCGGGCGGCTGCTTCCCGGCCGGCCATGCCTCGGCCGCCTTTGCCTACCTTGGCGGGTATTTCGTGCTGCGGCACGTGGCGCCGCGCGGGGCCGTCGTGTGGCTGTGCGTGGCGCTGGTCGCCGGGCTCGTGCTCGGCGTGGCGCAGCAGATGCGCGGCGCGCACTACATGAGCCATACGCTGTGGACCGCCTGGGTCTGCTGGACGGTCGGCTTCCTCATCGAGCTGGTGGCGACGCGCCGCCGGACGTCCCCTCCCATCGAGCGCACCGCGCCCCTGCATGCAAGCCCTTGATTTCGCCCTGTTCAGCTGGATCAACGCCTCGGCCTCCGCGCCGGCGTGGAGCCTGCGCTTCGCGATGTTCGCGTCCGACGTGCTGCCGGCGCTGCTGGCGCTGTCCATCGCGGCCGCCGCGGCCTTCGATCGCCGCTGGCGCCACGCCTTCTTCACCGCGCTGGTCAGCGTGCTCGTCGTGTGGCTGGTGGTGAACGTGTTCCGCTCGGTGCTGCCGTTCCCGCGGCCCGCGTTCTACGGCCTGGGCATCCAGTGGGTGCCGCAGGGTGCGCGCCCGGGCTTCCCCAGCCTGCATGCGGCCGGCACGTTTGCCGCCGCCTTCTCGCTGTGGTGTCTGCCGTGGCGCACGCCGATGCGGCTGGCCCTGGTGGCGGCGGTGGTGGTGGCCTGGAGCCGGCTGTACCTGGGCTTGCATTTCCCGACCGATGTGACGGCTGCCGCGATCCTGGCGGCGCTGGTCTCGATCGTGGTGGAGCGCGGCATCAGCCGCCCCGTCGGCCGCGCGGTGTCGCGCAGCCCGCGCCTGCGTCTGCTGCGCCGCGCGCGCATCGGCCGAGCCTGAATGCGCTCTGAATGAACTGTTCAGGCTCTCTTCAGGCGCGCTGCCTACATTGGCGGCATGTCTGTTTCGCGTCTCGACTCCGCGCTGCTGGCGCGTGCTCCCAGCCGATCTGAATCCCGCCCCGCGCCGCTGTCGGATGCGGGCGCCGCCGGCACTTTCTGGCAACGCATCGACCGCTGGATCTCGCAGCCCCGCTCGACGCGGCAGGTGATCGTCTGGCTCAGCCTGTACCTCGGCCTCACCGCCAACTGGCCGCTGCTGAACGACCTGGCCCGCCTGGGCGGAGCGCCCAGCACCTACATGCCGACCATTGCCGCGCTGGGGATGCTCACCTTCTGCGGCACCGTGGCGATGCTGTCGCTCACGGCCTGGTCGCGCTGGATGAAGCCGCTGTGGCTGCTCGTGGTGGTGGTCGCCGCGGTGGCGCAGCACTACATGCTCCAGTACCGCGTGGTGATGGACCCGAGCATGATCGCGAACGCGTTCCAGACCGACCCCAACGAAGCGCGCGACCTGCTGAGCGGGCGCATGGCCTTCAACGTGCTCGTGGTCGTGCTGCCTGCGGCCTGGGCGATCTGGCGCGTGCGCATCGTGCCGATGGGGCTGCTGTCGCACGTCTGGCGCAACGCGCTGCTGCTGGTGCTGGCCGCCGTCGTGGCGGTGGTCACGGCCGTGGCCATGAACCGGCAGCTCGCGCCGCTGATGCGCAACAACGTGCACCTGCGCTACATGATGAACCCGATCGCCAGCCTGTACTCGGCCGGCGCCGTGGTGCTCAAGCCGATGTTCAAGCGCAGCAGCAAGCTGATTCCGATCACCGCAGGCACGGCGCTGGGCGCGAGCTATGCGGCGCAGAAGCGCCCGCCGCTGTTCGTCGTGGTGGTGGGCGAGACCGCGCGGTCCGATCACTTCGGCCTGAACGGCTACGCCCGCGACACCACGCCCGAACTCGCCAAGCGCAACGTGCTGAGCTACCGCGAGGTGCGCTCGTGCGGCACCAACACGCTGGCCTCGGTGCCCTGCATGTTTTCGCCCCTGGGCAAGAGCGGCTACGAGTCGCGCAAGGACGAGTACGAGAACCTCATGGACGTGCTGCAGGCCTCGGGCCTGGCCGTGTTCTGGCTCGACAACCAGGCCGGCTGCAAGGGCGTGTGTGCGCGCATCCCGAACGCCTCGGCCTTCGACGGGCTCGATGCGGCCACCAAGAAGGCCCTGTGCGACGGCGAGGAGTGCCTCGACAACGTGATGCTCAAGGGCCTCGATGAACGCATCGCCGCGCTGCCCGCCGAGCGGCGTGCCAAGGGCGTCGTGCTCGTGATGCACCAGATGGGCAGCCACGGCCCGGCCTACTACAAGCGCTCGGCGCCCGAGCTGAAGCGCTTCACGCCCGAGTGCAAGACCAACGCACTGGCCGAGTGCGCGCATGCCGAGCTGATGAACGTCTACGACAACTCGATCGCGCAGACCGACCACTTCCTCGGCCAGACCATCGACTGGCTCCAGACCCAATCGAAGCAGTACGACACGGCGCTGCTGTACATGAGCGACCACGGCGAGTCGCTGGGCGAATACGGCCTGTTCCTGCACGGCGTGCCCTACAGCTTCGCGCCCGATGCGCAAAAGCACGTGCCCATGGTCACCTGGTTCGGCGACGGCATGAGCGAGCGCCGCAAGCTCTCGCGTTCGTGCATGGAGGCGGGCCTGGACGCGCCGCTCACGCACGACAACCTCTATCACACGGTGCTGGGCCTGATGGACGTGACCACGCCCACCTACAAGCCCGCGCTCGACGCGCTGGCCTCGTGCCGCGGCAAGGCCTGAGCGCGCTCGCAGCTTCGGCTTCTTACTTCTTTTCGCGCGGCAGCCGGCCCATCAGGAAGAACTCCGGGTTCGGCTGCATGCCGCTGAAGCTGGCCAGGCGGTTGCTCAGGCCGAAGAAGGCGGTGATGGCCGCGATGTCCCAGATGTCCTCGTCGTCGAAGCCGTGCGCGTGCAACGGCCCGAAGTCGCGGTCGTCGATCTCGTGCGAGCGTTCGCAGACCTTCATCGCGAAGTCGAGCATCGCGCGCTGGCGCTGCGTGATGTCGGCCTTGCGGTAGTTCACCGCCACCTGGTCGGCCACCAGCGGCTTCTTCTCGTAGATGCGCAGCAGCGCGCCGTGCGCCACCACGCAGTACAGGCATTGATTGACCGCGCTGGTGGCGGTGACGATCATCTCGCGGTCGCCCTTGGTGAGCGAGCCTTCTTCCTTGAGCATCAGCGCGTCGTGGTACGCGAAGAAGGCCCGCCACTCGGCGGGGCGGCGCGCAAGGCCGAGGAACACGTTGGGCACGAAGCCGGCCTTTTCCTGCACGGCGAGGATCGCGGTGCGGATGTCGTCGGGCAGGTCTTTCAGTTCGGCGAGGGGGTAGCGGGGGGCGTTCATCTGCTTGTCTCCTGGGGATCGGTCCCGGGATCATAGGCAACGGCGTCCGGGCTTGCAGCCAGCACCGCCAGGTCGCTCTCATCCTTGAGCCCCACCCCGCTCAACCCCCGGCGCAGCGACTCGCGCACCAGCCACGCAAGCTTGAAGGCGGCCTGCGCGTACGACAGCCCCTCGGGCCGCACGTTCGAGATGCAGTTGCGTTCAGCGTCGTGCCGGCCACGGCGCGGCGAATGGGTCAGGTAGATGCCGAGGCTGTCGGGCGAACTCAGGCCCGGGCGTTCGCCGATGAGCATGACCGACAGCGCCGCGCCCACCGCTTCGCCCAGTTCGTCGGCCAGTGCCACGCGCGCCTGGGTGGCGATGAACACAGGCGACAGGCGGGTGCCGGGCGGCAACTGCGGGCGCAGCGCGGCGAGCAGCGGCACGGCGTGGCGGGCGACGGCGAGGGAGGAGAGGCCGTCACCGATCACGAAGCAGACGTCGCAGCCGCCCGCAGGTCGGCCGTCGCGCAGGCGCGCGGCGTCTTCGGCATCGAGCTGGCGGCCCAGGTCGGGGCGGCGCAGGTAGGTGGTGCGGTCGGGCGCGCGGCTGCGCACGCGATTCACGTCCCACTGGTTCGCGCGCAGTGCGGCATCGAGTGCGTCGACATCGAGCGCTGCATGGATCGCGTCGCGCGCCATCGCGTGGGCCCAGCCGAAGCGCAGCGTCTCGTCGGTGGGCATGCCGGCACCGGCGCGGCCCAGCGCGAGCCGCGCGGGCGTGGCGGCGCGCCATTGCGCCCAGGGGTTGGGGGTGACCGGCGAATCGCTCATGGCGCCAGCGCGGACAGCCCGCCCATGTCGCTTAACAACCGGTTGGCCGAGGGCGGTGCGAGTCGCCCGGTGGTGTCGGTGATCTGCATGCGCTGCAGCCAGGCCTCGAACTCGGGCGCGCGCTTCAGGCCCAGCGTTTCGCGCAGGAAGAGGGCGTCGTGGAACGAGGTGCTCTGGTAGTTGAGCATCACGTCGTCGGCGCCCGGGATGCCCATGATGAAGTTGATGCCCGCCGTGCCCAGCAGCACGAGCAGCGTGTCCATGTCGTCCTGGTCGGCTTCGGCGTGGTTGGTGTAGCAGATGTCGCAGCCGATCGGCAGGCCCATCAGCTTGCCGCTGAAATGGTCTTCGAGCCCGGCGCGGATGATCTGCTTGCCGTCGTACAGGTACTCGGGGCCGATGAAGCCGACGACGGTGTTGATGAGCAGCGGCTGGTAGCGCCGCGCCAGCGCATAGGCGCGCACCTCGCAGGTCTGCTGGTCGACGCCGAAGTGGGCGTTGGCCGAAAGCGCGCTGCCCTGGCCGGTCTCGAAGTACATGAGGTTGTTGCCGACGGTGCCACGCGCGAGCGACTGCGCCGCGGCGTGGGCCTCGTCGAGCAGCGCGGGCGTCACGCCGAACGAGAGGTTCGCTTTCTCGGTGCCGGCGATCGACTGGAACACGAGGTCCACCGGCGCGCCGGCCTCGGCGAGCTTCAGCGTGTTGGTCACGTGCGTGAGCACGCAGCTTTGCGTGGGGATCTCGAAACGCTGGATCACCTCGTCGAGCATGTGCAGCAGGCGCCCGAGCACCGGCAGGCTGTCGGACACGGGGTTGATGCCGATCACCGCGTCGCCCGCGCCGTAGAGCAGGCCGTCGAGCGTGGAGGCGGCCACCCCGCGCAGGTCGTCGGTGGGGTGGTTGGGTTGCAGGCGCACGGCCAGGTGGCCGGGCAGGCCGATGGTGTCGCGAAAGCGCGTGACGACGTGGCACTTCTTCGCGACCGCGACCAGGTCCTGGTTGCGCATGAGCTTGGACACGGCTGCGACCATCTCGGGCGTGAGGCCCGGCGCCAGCGCGGCGAGTGCCTCTGTGGTGGCCTGCTCGGACAGCAGCCAGTTGCGGAAGTCGCCGACCGTGAGGTGCGCGACCGGCGCGAAGGCCTGCACGTCGTGCGTGTCGATGATGAGCCGCGTGATGTTGTCCTGCTCGTAGGGAATCAGCGCCTCGGTGAGGAACTGCTTCAGCGGCGTGTCGGCCAGCACATGGCGCGCCGCCATGCGCTGCTGGGCGGTCGCCGCGCCGAGGCCCGCGAGGTAGTCGCCCGAGCGCGCGGGGCTGGCGCAGGCGAGCACCTGTCGCAGATCGTCGAAGGCGAAGCCCTGGCCGGCAATGGTGGTGCGGTAGCGCATGTCTGTTTGTCAGGGCGTGGAGGACAGCATCGCGTCCGGCGCGGCGGCATCGCGCTGCGCCGAGGTGAGCAGGAAGTAGCCGTAGGCGGCCGCCATCAGTACGAGGAACAGCACCGTGAGCATCGGGTTGAACCAGACCATCGCGCCCAGGCACACCAGCCCGAGCCCGAGCGCGACGGCCGGGAACACGGGGTAGAAGGGCGCGCGGTAGGTGCGCAGCAGGTCGGGCTCGGTGCGCCGCAACTTGAACAGGGCGGCCATCGAGATCAGGTACATCACGATCGCGCCGAGCACGGCCATGGTCACGATGTTGGCCGTGAGCGTCTGCCCGCCGAACTGCACCCACTCGTCGCTGAAGATGGCGGCGATGCCGACCACGCCGCCGGCCAGCAGCGCGCGGTGCGGCGTGTCGAAACGCGGGCTCAGGCCGGCGAAGTAGGCCGGCAGGTAGCCGGCGCGCGCGAGCGCGAAGATCTGGCGCGAGTAGCCCATGAGGATGCCGTGGAACGAGGCGACCAGGCCGAACAGGCCGATCCACACCAGCATGTGCAACCAGCCGCTGTTGGCCCCCACCACCGCCTTCATCGCCTGAGGCAGCGGGTCGTTGATGTTCGCGAGCTGGCGCCAGTCGCCCACGCCGCCCGCGAAGATCATCACGCCGAAGGCCAGCAGCACCAGCGTGACGATGCCGGTGGTGTAGGCCAGCGGAATCGTGCGGTGCGGATCGCGCGCCTCTTCGGCCGCCATGGCCGCGCCCTCGATGGCCAGGAAGAACCAGATCGCGAACGGGATCGACGCGAAGATGCCCGACACCGCCGCGCCGTTCAGCACGTTGCCACCGGCCCATCCGTGGGCCACGAAATTCGCCATCGACCAGCCCGGTGCGACCACGCCCATGAACACCAGCAACTCGAAGATCGCGAGCACCGTGACGAACAGCTCGAACGCCGCCGCGATGCCGATGCCGATCCAGTTCAGCCCGATGAAGATCACGTAGGCCCCGACCGCGAACCACTTCGGATTGATGCCCGGGAACTGCACGTTGAGGTAGGCGCCGATGGCCAGCGCGATGGCCGGCGGCGCGAAGACGAATTCGATCAGCGTCGCGAAGCCCGCCACGAAACCGCCGCGCGGCCCGAAGGCGCGCCGCGCATAGGCGAAGGGACCGCCCGCGTGCGGGATGGCGGTCGAGAGCTCGGTGAAGCTGAAGATGAAGGTCGTGTACATCGTCGCCACCAGCACCGTGGCGACCAGGAAGCCGAGCGTGCCGGCCGTGTTCCAGCCGTAGCTCCAACCAAAGTACTCACCCGAGATGACGAGGCCGACCGCGATGCCCCACAACTGGACGGGACCGAGGACTTTCTTGAGATGACCGGTGCCGGCGACGGGGGCCGGCGGAGCGTCGTTGGAGCGCATGGGGGCTTCCTCTCTGGGCGGATGGTGACAGTGCACCCCTCCCAAAGCAAGGGCCGTTCCATCGGATACATCGGCGTACAGGCGGCTTCACGGGGGCTGTCCATAATCGGCAGCTTTTCAACCACCGAGGTGTTTCGTGAAGTCATTTGTCTGTGCCGCGCTCGTGTCCGTCCTTGCCATTCCCGCAGCCTTTGCGCAGTCCGCGGCGGTCACCACGCCCAGCGGCCTGATCTACCAGTCGCTCAAGGAAGGCACCGGCGCATCGCCCGCCGCCACCGACGTGGTCAAGGTGCACTACCGCGGCACCTTCCCCGACAGCGGCAAGGAGTTCGACAGCTCGTACAAGCGCGGCGAACCCACCGAGTTCCCGCTCAACGGTGTGATCCCCTGCTGGACCGAAGGCGTGCAGAAGATGAAGCCGGGCGGCAAGGCCAAGCTGACCTGCCCGGCGTCGATTGCTTACGGTGCGCGCGGTGCGGGCAACGGCCTGATTCCGCCGAATGCGACGCTGAATTTCGAAGTCGAGCTGGTGTCGGTCACGAAGCGCTGAGGCTTCGTGAAATTCAACCTGGCTGGTACTGATACAGCCAGGTCTCCGTCAACGTCTGATCCCCGTTCTTCAGATACAGCCGCATGTCGACCGGCTCCGTGCCTTCGGGCGTGAAGTCGAACTGTGCGCGCCAGTGGCCCGGCACGCCATTCGGCACGGCCTCGGCGAAGACATACGAAAACTTGCCGCGTGGCGCGGTGAGCACCAGTTCGGGCTTGACGCCGAAGGGCACCGTGGTGAGCGGTTGCCCGATGAACTCCACCATGAATTTGCGCACGCCTTGCGGGCGCGGCTGGCCCGGTTGGCCGCCGCGGCCGATGCGGGTGGCGACGCAGCGCGCGAGCGGTGACGGAAAGGGCTCCTGGTCGGTCCAGTGCAGCCGGTATTGCAGGCTGTAGCTCGACCCGGCCTTTGCATCGGCCTTGGGCACCCAGAAGGCGACGGTGTTGTCGTGGATCTCGTCGTCGGTCGGGATCTCGATGAGCTGCACCGAGCCTTCGCCCCAGTCGCCCAGCGGTTCGATCCACAGGCTGGGGCGCTTCTCGTAGTTGACGCCGTCCTGGTAGTGGTCGAAGTTGCGGTCGCGCTGCAGCAGGCCGAAGCCGCGCGGCCGGGTGTCGGCGAACGCGGAGGCGCGGGTCTGCGTGGGGTTGTTGAGCGGGCGCCAGATGCGCTCGCCCGCGCCGTTCCAGATCGCGAGGCCGTCGGAGTCGTGCACCTCGGGGCGCCAGTCGATGGCGGTGGGCTTGATGGTTTCCGAGTACCAGTACATCGACGTGAGCGGCACCAAGCCCAGGCGCGACACGTCGCGGCGCAGGAACACGCGCGCGTCGATGTCCATGATCACGGCCTTGCCGCGCTGCATGACGAACTTGAACACGCCCGTGACGCTCGGCCCCTCGAGCAGCGCGTAGACGGTCATCGAGGTGGTGTTGCCCGCAGCGGGTGTCTCGAAATAGAAGCGCGTGAAGTTCGGAAACTCCTCGGGCTTGTCGGGCACCGCGACGTCGAGCGCGATGCCGCGCGCCGACAAACCGTATTGGTAGAGCTCGCCGATGGCGCGGAAGTACGAGGCGCCGAGAAAGGCGACCCAGTCGTTCTTCTGCCAGTCGAGCTTGCCCTGGTCGCCCAGGCGGCTTTCCTGCAGGCGAAAGCCCGCGAAGCCGGCGCCTTCGGGCAGCGCGCGCGCGGGGCTGTCGGGGGGCATCGAGAAGTACGTGGGGCTGTAGAGCACCTCGCGCGCAAAGCTGTCGCCGCCGGCGGTCTCCAGCACGTGCATGCGCACCGGGGTCTGGAAGAAGCGGCCGAGGTGGAAGAAGGTGACCGGAAAGGCGCCGGGCCCGTCGCGGAAGAGGGCGTTGGCGGGGTCGAAGCGGATCTTGCCGTGCGCGTCGTAGTCGATGCGCTCCAGCACCTGCGGCGCCAGCGGCGCGGCGGCGGTGTAGGGGCGGGCCGCGAGGCGCTTGGCCTGCGCGACGAGCGCATCGAAGGAGAAGGGCGCCGGCTGGCTCAGTTGCAGGCCGTTGGCGGCCAGCGCCTCTTCGGGCAGTCCCAGGGCGGCGAGTGCGGCGGCGGCACTGCCGGCGGCGAGGAAGGATCGGCGATCAAGCATGGGTTCTTGAGGGGCGGCGAAAGCCTTTGGAGGAGAAGGGAAAAGAGAAGCGTCGGAAAGACGGGGGAAAAACAACGCCAAGCATGCCTCGGACCACAGGGTACGGCGCGTCAGCCATTCCGCGCAAACGGGGCCGGACAAGGCCCCGCGCTGTCTTGCGGCAGCGGGTGCCGGTCGGGCCCTTTTCGGGGCGTCGCCGGGTATTCTCGCGCCATCGAAAGTGCCTGGAGACCACGGACATGTACACGGAACAAGGCGGCGAAGGCCCGGACCTGCTGGTGCTGCTGCACGGCATGGGCGCGACAAGCGCGGTGTGGTCGCCGCTGTGTGCTCAGGCCGATGCGCGATGGCGCGGCCGCTGGCTTGCGCTCGACCTGCCCGGGCACGGCGCATCGGACCGGCAGGCCTCCTACGCCATCGGCCAGCACGCCGCCACCGTGGCACGCGCGGTGCTGCCGCACCTGCAGCCCGAAGGCCGCCTCGTGGTGCTCGGCCATTCGCTGGGCGGCGTGATCGGCCTGGCGCTTGCGACGCGATGGTTCGGCGTCGTGCCGCACGCGGTGTTCGCGGCGGGCATCAAGGTCGGATGGAGCGATGAAGAAGTCCGCCGCATGGAGACGCTGGCGACGCAGCCTACCAAGCGTTTCGCGACGAAAGAAGAGGCAGTTGACCGCTACCTGAAGGTCTCTGGCCTGGCCGCGATCGCCGACGCGACGGCGCCCGTCGTGGCGCGCGGCGTGACGCAAGAGGACGAGGGATGGCGCCTCGCTATGGACCCGCGCGCCAACGCCGTGGGCAAGCCGCCGCTGTCCGAACTGGTCGGCCTGGTGCGCTGCCCCGTCCACCTCGGCCAGGGCCGCCACGATGCACTAGTGACGATGGAACAGACCCGTTCCCTCGACCCCGAGGCCCGCGACCTGGGCCCGCACGGCCACAACGTGATGGTCGAGGCGCCCGGCGCGGTGTGGGACTGGATGGCCTCGTTCAGCTGAGCCGGTCGTCGGCGCGGCGGATTGGCACCGTCACCCGCACTTCGGTCGCGCGTGCCCGCAGCTGGCCGCAACCGCCGTCGACGTCTTGGCCGGCCGAGTAGCGCAGCTTCGTGAGGATGCCGCGTTCGTGCAGCGTGCGGGCCATCTGCTCGCAGCGCTCGCGCGACGGGCGGCCGAAGGCCACGCCGTCCACCGTGTTGAACGGGATCATGTTCAGCACGCCGTACTTGCCCGACAGCAGCCGCACGATGCCCTCGACCTCCTCGGGCCTGTCGTTCACGCCTTCGAGCAGCGTCCACTGGTACTGGATGGGGTAGCCGGTGGCTCGGGCATAGCGCTCGCCCGCGTCGATGAGGGCTTCGGGCGTCAGGTTCGGTGCGCGCGGCAGGAGCTTCTTGCGCAGCTCGGCATTGGTCGTGTGCAGCGAGAGCGCCAGCGCGGGCCGCACGCGCGCTTGCAGCAGCCGCTCGAACACGCGCGGATCGCCCACGGTGGAGAACACCAGGTTCTTGTGGCCGATGTTGCCCACGGTGCCGAGCAGCTCGATGGCCTCGATCACGTTGTCCAGGTTGTGCGCCGGTTCGCCCATGCCCATGAACACCACCTTGCGCACCGGCCGGCGCAGGCGCGCGAGGGCGACCTGCGCAATGATTTCGGCGCTTTCGACCTGGCGCAGCAGGCCGTCGCGGCCCGTCATGCAGAACTGGCATCCGACGGCGCAGCCGACCTGCGACGAGACGCACAGCCCATCGCGTGGCAGCAGCACGCTTTCGACCG
Source organism: Variovorax sp. GW458-11-26-14-LB1 (assembly GCF_059423965.1). Classification (NCBI taxonomy): domain Bacteria; kingdom Pseudomonadati; phylum Pseudomonadota; class Betaproteobacteria; order Burkholderiales; family Comamonadaceae; genus Variovorax; species Variovorax sp. GW458-11-26-14-LB1. The sequence continues at coordinate 1,079 of NZ_JBWKYW010000045.1, read as the reverse complement.
TCTGGCCGTCGGCCAGCGCGACGAGCAGCCGCTCGGAGCCGTCCGCGCCGGGATGAACCGCGTGGATGCGCGCCAGGCCCGCAAGCTCGGCCTCGATGGCCGGCAAGGCCTCCATCAGCGACGACGGGAAGAAGGTGGCCGGCAGGCGCCTGCCGCTGTTGCGTGGCAGCGCGTGCGACCACAGCCGCAGGATGCGCTGCTCGTGGCTGGGACCGGCCCCGGCCTCGCGGAGTCGTCGTTTCAGTTCGTGGATTCGCATGCGCGGCGTGGGGCAAAGGGGCTCTGGTCTCGGGAGCGCCGATTGTGCACGGCAGGCGTGCGAAGGCGCAGCGCGCCGGAAGCGGTGCGCTGCGCCTTCGTGTGCGCGAATTGGAACAAAGGGGAGGGCCGTTGCCGGCCTCTCCCGCCTTCGGTCAGCCCAGCAGGCCGTGCAGGATGTTCGTCACGGGCGCCAGCGCGGAGCCCGTGCCGCTGTGGTCGAGCAGGCTGGTGATCGGGGCCACGACTTCGCACACCAGCGGCGTGACCGCGTGCTCGACGGTGTTCACCACTTCCGCGACCACTGGGGCGACCGCCGAGCTGGCGCCGGCCAGGATGTCGGCCGCGGGCACCGCGGCGCCGGATGCGGCTTGCGTGGCCTCGGCCACGACCGGTGCCACGGCGTCGCTTGCATGGCAGAGCACCGACGACACCGGCTCCAGGATGTCCGCGACGGGGGCCTTGCCTCCGAGCAGGCCGCCGAGCAGGCTGCCCACGAGGCCGTCTTCGCCGACGATGCCGCCGAGCAAGCCGCCTTCGCCGCCACCGAGGACGCCGCCCAGCAGGCCGTCGTCGCCCAGCACGCCACCGAGCAGACCGCCGTCGCCGCCGAGGACGCCACCCAGGAGGCCGTCGTCACCGAGCACACCACCGAGCAGACCGCCGTCACCGCCGAGGACACCACCCAGCAGGCCGTCGTCACCGAGCACGCCGCCGATCAGACCGCCGTCTCCGCCGAGGACACCACCGAGGAGGCCGTCGTCACCGAGCACACCACCGAGCAGACCGCCGTCACCACCGAGGACGCCACCCAGCAGGCC
>NZ_JBWKYW010000044.1:0-56294 GCF_059423965.1 Variovorax sp. GW458-11-26-14-LB1 | reverse complement strand
CCCATGATCACCGAGCCCCGCATCCCCGACCCCGACGGCTTCTACGCCGCCCTGCTGGCCGCGCACGAAGGCCGCACCGAGGCGCAGAGCACCGACCTCAACGCCCGCCTCGTGCTGCTGCTGGCCAACCAGTGCGCCGACCAGGCCGTGCTGCTCGCCTGCATCCGCGCGGCGGCCGAGGCCGACGACGACATCCCCACGACCACGACAACACCTCCATGACCGCCACCGTCTCTTTCGCTTCCGCCTCCGACACCCGCGAGCAGAAGCCCCGGCTGCAGGAACTCGCGCCGGGCGCCTACGGCTACATCAGCGACTTCGATCCCAACTGCGGCTTCGTCGTCGGCGACGAGCAGGTGGTGCTGATCGACACCCGCCCCACGCCGCGCATGGCGCGCGACTTCCTCGCGGCGATCCGCAGCGTGACCGACAAGCCCATTCGCACCATCGTGCTCACGCACTACCACGCGGTGCGCGTGATGGGCGCGAGCGCCTTCGACGAGGTGCAGGAGATCGTCGCCAGCAACGGCACGCTCGACTGGATCCGCACGCGCGGCCAGGCCGACTTCGAGTCGGAGGTCAGCCGCTTCCCGCGCCTGTTCGCGGGCGTGGAAGAGATTCCGGGCCTGACCTTCCCCACCACGGCCTTCGAACGCGAGATGACGCTGCCGCTGGGCGACGGCCGCGAGTTGCGGCTCATGGCGCTGGGCCGCGGCCATTCGAGCGGCGACACCGTGGCCTGGCTGCCCGACAGCGGCGTGCTGTTTGCGGGCGACGTGGTCGAGAACCACTGTGGCGTGTACGCGGGCGACGCCTACATCGGCGACTGGGCCGGCACGCTCGACGCCGTGCGCGCGCTCAAGCCGCGCGTGCTGGTGCCCGGGCGCGGCGCGGTGCTGCAAGGCGAAGCCGCCTGCGCCGAAGCGATCGGGCTCACGAAGGACTTTCTCTCCACGCTGCTCGACAGCGTGCGCGCGGGCATCGCCGCGGGCGAAACGCTCAAGGGCTGCTTCGCGCGCGCCGAGGCGGCCATGACGCCGCGCTTCGGCGGCTGGCCGGTGTTCCAGCACGTGCTGCCCTTCGACGTCTCGCGCGCCTACGACGAACTGCGCGGCATCGAGCACCCGGTCGTGTGGACCGCCGAGCGCGACCGCGAGCTCTGGCAGATCCTGCGCGGCACCTGAGCCGCCCCCTTTTTCAACAAAGCAACGGAGACAACAAACGATGAAACGCCTTCTTCCCCTGCTGGCCGCGACCCTCGCGCTCGCCGCCGCACCCTTCGCGTCGGCGCAACCGGCGGCCTACCCCAGCCAACCCGTGAAATGGATCGTGCCCTACGTGGCCGGCGGCGGCACCGACAACCTCGCGCGCTCGCTGGCCGAGGCCATGCAGCCGTCGCTGGGCCAGCCGCTGATCATCGACAACCGCCCCGGCGCGTCGACCAACATCGGCGTGTCGGTGATGATGCAGGCCAAGCCCGACGGCTACACGATCATGCAGGCCGAGAACGCGGCGCTGCTGTTCAACGAGCACATGTTCGCCAAGCTGCCCTACAAGCCGGCGACCGACTTCACCTACATCGGCACCATCGGGCGCTTCCCGGTGGCGCTGGTGGTGCACCCCGACTTCCCCGCGAAGAACGTGGCTGAGTTCGTGCGCTACGTGAAGGCCAACCCCGACAAGGTGAGCTACGCCTCGCCCGGCAACGGTTCGCCGCACCACATGGCGATGGAGCTGTTCAAGCAGAAGGCTGGCCTCACGATCACGCACGTGCCGTACAAGGGCGCCGCGCCCGCCATGACCGACGTGATGGGAGGCCAGGTGCCGACGATGATGCTCGACCTGGCCTCGGGCCTGCCGATCATCAAGTCGGGCAAGGTGCGCGTGCTGGCCATCGCGCTGCCGCAGCGCGCCAGTGCGTTGCCCGAGGTGCCGACCTTTGTCGAGGCCGGCTTCAGCGACGTCAACGCCTACGCCTTCCACGGCCTGATCGGCCCGGCCGGCATGCCGCCCGAGGCCGTGGCGCGCATCAACACCGAGCTGCACAAGGCGATGAAGGCACCGAAGGTGGTGAAGCTGTTTGCGGAGTTCGGCTTCGAGGCGCTGCCCGGCACGCCGCAGGACTTCTACAAGCTCTCGCGCGCGGAGAGCGATCGCTGGGGCAAGATCATCCAGGCAGCCGGCGTGAAGCTCGACTGAGCTGACGGCCCGGCTACCAGCCCAGTCCCAGGTGCAGGGGCAGGTACACCGCCATGCCGGCCAGCATCGTGCCGAGCACCCCGCGCCGCCAGAAGTAATAAGCGCCGCCGACGACCGCCGCATAGAGACGGGCGTCGTGCAGCGTGGTGATCAGGTGGCCCTGCGTCATCACGATCTCGGGTGCGATCACGCCGGCCAGCGCGGCGGCCGGCGCGTAGTGCAGCGCGCGGTGCGCCCACTCGGGCAGACCCCAGGGCCGGTCGAGGATGAAGAAGAAGCAGCGCGTGAGCACCGTGACGGCCGCGAGGCCGGCGATCACGGCAATGGACCACCAGTCGGTGCCGCCGCTGTTCACTTGTCGTCCTCCGCGTCGGGGTCGAGCCCGAACTGCTTTTCGAGCCAGAAGCACAGCAGCACCGCCACGCCGATGGCGACCACGATGTTGAGCTTGAGCGGCAGCGCATAGGCCGCGACCGCCGTGGCGCCCGCGATGAGCGCGGCCAGCACGCGCAGCCGCGTCGTCGCCATCGAGCAGACGATGGCCACCAGGCTCAGCACGCCGGCAAAGCCCAGGCCCCAGGTCTGCGGAATGAGGTTGGCCAGCGCGATGCCCAGCAGGCTCATGCCCATCCACGCGCACCAGGTCACGAAGTAGTTGCCGGTGAGGTAGGCCTCTTGCGCCAGCCGCTCGGCGGGCGTGGTCGGCGGGGCCGTGTACTGCTTCGTGAAGAGCGCGTAGCTCAGGTCGGCCGTCAGATAGCCGTGCAGCAGGCGGCGCCAGCGCGGCATGTGCATGAGGTAGGGCCGCAGGTGCAGGCTGAACACCACGAAGCGCAGGTTGACGCAGAAGCCCGTCGCCAGGATCACCCAGGCCGGCGCGCCCGCGGCCAGCAGCGGGATGGCGGCCAGCTGCGAGCTGCCGGCGTAGACGAACAGGGTCATCGCCACGGCCTCGAGCACGCTCATGTCCGACTTGACCATGGCCACGCCGGTCATCAGGCCCCAGGCGCCGATGCCGAGCGCGGCCGAGGCCATGTCGCGCATGCCGGCGCGGAACTCGGGCTGGCGGCGCAGCGTGGGCGAGAGGAACATCAGCCGAAGACCTGTCCGGCCTTCAGGTCGAAGCCGCGCAGGAAATCGGCCGCGGGCAGGCGCTTGCCGCCCGGGCGTTGCAGTTCGGTGAGCACCACGGTGGCGTCCGACGCCGCCACGGCGACGCCGGTGGCGTCGGCCGAGACGACGGTGCCGGGCGCGGCGCCTGCAGGGCCGGGCGCCACGTGCGCAGCCCAGAGCTTGACGGTCTCGCCACCGAGCGGGCTGTTGGCGCCGGGGAACGGATCGAAGGCCAGCACGCGGCGCACGATGGCGGCGGCCGGCTGCGTCCAGTCGATCAGCGCTTCGTGCTTCTCGACCTTGTGGGCGTAGGTGATGCCTTCGGTGGGCTGCGGCGTGCGAACCAGCTGGCCGATCTGCGCCAGTGCCTCGACCACCATGCGCCCGCCGAGCGCGGCCAGCCGGTCGTGCAGGCGGGCGGTGTTCTCGCCGGGTGCGATGTCGATCGCCTCGCGCAGCAGCATGTCGCCGGTGTCCAGGCCCGCGTCCATCTGCATGATGGTGATGCCGGTCTGTGCGTCGCCGGCCTCGATGGCGCGGTGGATCGGCGCCGCGCCGCGCCAGCGCGGCAGCAGGCTGGCGTGGATGTTGAGGCAGCCGTGCGTCGGCAGGTCGAGCACCCACTGCGGCAGGATCAGCCCGTAGGCCGCGACCACCATCACGTCGGGCTGCCACGCGAGCAGCGTGTCGCGCGCGGCGGTGGCCTCGTCGGGGTACTTGCCATCGAGCCGCAGGCTGCGCGGCTGGGCGACGGGCCAGTTGTGGGTCACGGCGCACTGCTTGACGGGCGAAGCCTGCAGCTTCATGCCGCGACCGGCGGGCCGGTCGGGCTGGCTCATCACGCCGACGATGTCATGGCCGGCGGCGGCGATGGCCTCCAGGGCGACGCGCGCGAACTCGGGCGTGCCCGCAAAAACGACTTTCAACGCGCTCAATCCCGGATCCGTTCGAATTCGAGGTCATCCCCCGTGTGATACCGGCGCACCACGCCGGTGGGGTCGATGTAGATATAGAGCATGCGACGCTCGTTGATGGCCTTGTAGCGCCAGGTCCAGACGGTGCCGTCGAAGGAGCTGACGCGGCTGATTTCGTAGGGCTTGCCGTAGAAGGCCAGCACCTCGTTCTGGCGCCAGCGGTCGACCTGGATGTCGTGGTCGAAGCGCGCCTCGGTGAGCACCTGGGTCACCGAGACGACCTTGCCGGACGCGTCGAGGTCGATGTCGACCACCTCGAAGCCGGCCGGCATGCGCGAGTACTGCAGGCGCTCGCCGCCGCCGTTGAGCGGGTAGCGGCCGGTGGGCGCACCCAGGCGCTGCAGGGTTTCGGCGGCGGAGGTGCCGGGCTGGATGCGCGTGGGTTCGCTGACGCAACCCGCCAGGAACAACAGTCCGGCGGCGGCCAGCGAGGACCACGCAGCCCGGTGGCTCATGCCCGTGCTTCTTTCATGTCCTCGCGCTGCTGCTTGAGGAGCTTGCTCTTGATGCGGTTGCGCTTGAGCGGCGACAGGTATTCGACGAACACCTTGCCCATGAGGTGGTCGAGCTCGTGCTGGATGCACACGGCCAGCAGGCCGTCGGCCTCGATGGTGTGGGTGTTGCCGTCGGCGTCGAGCGCCTGGACCTTCACCGAGGTGGAACGCATCACGCCGTCGTAGATGCCGGGCACCGAGAGGCAGCCCTCTTCATTCAGCACCTTTTCGTCGCTGGCCCAGGTGATTTCCGGGTTGATGAGCACGATCGGCTCGTTGCGCTCTTCGGAGACGTCGATCACGACCACGCGCTCGTGCACGTCGATCTGGGTCGCGGCCAGGCCGATGCCGCTCGCGTCGTACATGGTTTCCAGCATGTCGGCGACCAGCGTCTTGATGCGCGCGTCCACGCCCTGCACCGGCTTGGCCACCGTGTGCAGGCGCTTGTCGGGGTAACTCAGAATGATTCGTTTGGCCATGAAATCGGGGGGAAGTTGTGGCTATTTTCGCCAATTCCGCGACGCGTCGCGGCGCAATGACGCGAAAACGTTGCCCTTGCAAGGGCTTCGGGCGCAGAATTCGTAGCAAATTGTGAGATTCGTATGCGCCACGATACTTCGTGCGCTCACCCATCCAGACATGACACAGCCCAGCTCCACCGAACACCAGCGCCCGACCTTCTTTGCCTTCTGGACGGCCGCCCTGGCGGTGGCCGGCAGTTGCGGCGCCACGGCGGCCTGGGCGCAGACGACCTACCCGGTCACGCCCCAGCAGCGCGCCACCGCCCAGCAGACCGCCCAGGCCGGCGTGCCGCTGAGCGAGCTGTCGCCGAAGGCGCCCGACGAGTACACGGTCAAGCCCGGTGACACGCTCTGGGCCATCTCGCGCCTGTACCTGCTGCGCCCCTGGCGCTGGCCGGAGCTCTGGGGCATGAACATCAACGAGATCCAGGACCCGCACCGCATCTACCCGGGCCAGGTGCTGTACCTGGACAAGAGCGGCGGCCGCGCCCGCCTGACCACGCGCCGCGGCGTCTCTGGCGGCGACGGCGGCACCATCAAGCTGTCGCCGCGCACGCGCTTCGACTCGCTCGCCGGCATGGCCCTGCCCACGCTCAACCCGAGCCTGATCGAGCCCTTCCTCAGCGAACCCATCGTGGTCGACGCCAACACGCTCGACGCCGCGCCGCGCATCGTGGCCGGGAACGACAGCCGCGTGCTGCTGTCGCGCGGCGACCGCGCCTATGCGCGCGGCAATGCCGAATCGCCACTGGTCGAGAAGCCGGGCCCGGTGCAGCACTACCGCATCTTCCGCAGCGCCACGCCGCTGAAAGACCCCGGCACGGGCGAAATCCTCGGCTACGAGGCGCAGTACCTGGGCAAGGCCCAGCTGCAGCGCGGCGAATCGACCACCATCGAGACGACCGGTGACAAGGACGTCATCACCGTCGTGCCGGCCAGCATCGACATCATTGCGTCGCGCGAAGAAATGCGCGCCGGCGACCGCCTGCTGCCCGAGCCGCCGCGCCAGCTGCTGAGCTACGCACCGCGCGCGCCCTCCACCCAGGTGGACGGCCGCATCGTGTCGGTCTACGGCAATGCCGTGCAGTACGCCGCGCAGAACCAGGTCGTGGCCATCAACAAGGGCACGCGCGACGGCGTCGACAACGGCCACGTGCTGGCCATCCTGAAGAACGGCGAGACCATCCTCGACCGCACCGGCGCACGCAAGGAAACCATCAAGCTGCCGAACGAACGCATCGGCCTGCTGATGGTGTTCCGCACCTTCGAGAAAGTCTCGTACGCACTCGTGCTCGAAATCAACGACACTCCCCGCGCCGGCGACTTCCTCGTCAATCCCTGACACGCGCCTGAGGCTTCTTTCTCGCACACTCGTTTGGAACGCGCAGAACTCGCAGGCTGGCTGCGACTTTCACTGACCCCAGGCGTCGGCGACGGCGCCGCACGCCGCCTGCTCGCGGCCTTCGGGCTGCCTGACGCGATCTTCGCGCAGCCCGAGGCGACGCTGGGCGAAGTCGTCAGCACCGCCCAGGCCGCCGCGCTGAAGCAGCCGCCTTCCGGCCTGCAGGCGCAGGTCGACCAGACCTGGCAATGGCTGCACCCCGCGGACGACCCCACTGGCGGCGCCATCACGCGCCGCGTCGTGACGCTCGGCGACGCCGGCTACCCGGGCTCGCTGCTCGAGATGGTCGACCCGCCGCTGATGCTCTACGTGCTCGGCGCCGCCGCCTTCGACCTCACGCAACTCGGCCGCAGCCTTGCCGTGGTCGGCAGCCGCAACCCGACACCACAGGGCGCCAGCCATGCGCGCGCCTTTGCGCGGGCGCTGGGCGAAGCGGGCCTGCCCGTGGTCTCGGGACTGGCGCTCGGTATCGACGGTGCGGCGCACCTCGGCGCGCTCGACGCGGCCGGCGACGCCCCGGTGCTCGCCACGGTGGCCGTGGTCGGCACCGGCCTGGACCGCGTGTACCCCGCGCGGCACCGCGACCTGGCGCACCGCATCACGCTGCAGGGGCTGATCGTGAGCGAGCTGCCGCTGGGCACGCCGCCGCTCACGCAGAACTTTCCCAAGCGCAACCGCCTCATCGCGGGCCTGGCGCGCGGCACGCTGGTGGTCGAGGCCGCACTGGCGTCGGGCTCGCTCATCACCGCACGGCTCACCTCGGAGCAGGGCAAGGAAGTGTTCGCGATCCCGGGTTCGATCCACTCGCCGCAATCGCGTGGTTGCCATGCGCTGATCCGGCAGGGCGCGAAGCTGGTCGAGTCGGTGAACGACATCCTCGAAGAACTGCCGCCGCTGGCGCCGCCCGCTCGCACGCCTTCCACCGACACGCCTTCGCCGGCCCCGGAGCATCCGCTGCTCGATGCCCTCGGCTTCGACCCGGTGAGCCTCGATGCGCTGAGCGCACGCACCGGCTGGAGCGCGGCCCAGCTGCAGGCGAAGATGCTCGAGCTTGAACTCGACGGGCATGTCTCGCGGCTGCCCGGCGGCCTGTTTCAAAGAGCCGCCGTCGGCTGACGCACGAAGTGCACGAAAGCCTGGGGACGCACGACAGATTCCTCGGCTATATTGGGCCCATGTTCGAAGTGCTCGTGTTTGTGTATGAAAACTACTGGCGCGGCGATGCCTGCCCCGAACCCGAACAGCTGGGCCGCAAGCTCAGTGCGCACGGCTTCGAGGCGGACGAAATTCGCGACGCCCTGCAGTGGCTCGATGGCCTGAGCCTTGCCACGCAAGGCCTGCAGTTTGAACACCAGGCCAGTGAAGGCGATGACGACAACGCCATCACCACTGCCCGCGTCACGCTGGGCGGCGCACCCGAGGCGGCACTTCCGCAATCGAGCCAGTCGATGCGCGTGTACTCGCCGTCGGAGCAGGAACACCTCGGCGCCGAGTGCCTCGGCTTCATCCGTTTTCTCGAACTCTCGAACGTGCTGCCTTGCGGCCTGCGCGAGATCGTCGTCGAGCGCGCGATGGCCGCGCCGGGCGACCCGGTGGCATTGGACGAACTCAAGATCATCGTGCTGATGGTGCACTGGAGCACCGGCATCGAGCCCGATGCCCTCGTGCTCGACGAACTCTGCGAGAGCCGCGAAGGCCGCACGGCGCACTGAACTCGCCCCCAGGCAGTTCAAGCGCTCCCCGGCACAGACGAGAGCAGCCGAGCGGCTGACTAGTTCAGCAGCCGCTCGGGATTCGCATCGAGCTTCGCCAGCGCCTCGCGCGTTGCGCGCGCGGTGAGCGTTTCTTCCTCGGCCGGCACCAGCAGGCCAGCCTGCAGGTACATCGCCAAGCGCCCAGCCTGGATGAGGAAGCTGCGGCCGTCGGCCGAGGCGAACAAGTGCAGCTGCTTGCGGTCGCTGCGCCAGACGAACTGGACCTGGGTCACGCGGTCGTTGTGGTCCAGCATGAACCAGTTGCCGACCTGCAGTTCGTGCGTCCACGCGAGCATGTCCTCGGCCACCTTGACGCCGGCGGTGTCGGAAATGACCTCGATCGCGGTCGCGTCCACGCCGAGCAGCAGCTCGATGCTCTGCGCGTCCAGCGGCAGGCTGGAGGCGGTGCCGTCGTCGGTCACGAAGTCTTCGAGGTGCGCCAGCCGCTCGGCCATGGCCTCGATCTTGGCCTGCGGAATGGCCTCGGTCTTCGACATGAAGGCGTCGGTGAGCGTGGCGCCGATGGTCTTGATGTGGCCTTCCTGCGGCTCGCCGACGATGCCCAGCAGGTCCATGCCCTGGCGCAGGCGCTGCAGCAGCTGCGGCAGGTCCTGGATCACGCGGGCGCGGTCGGCGCGGTTGGGCTTGGCGCTGGCGGCCCAGACCAGCTCGGAGGCCACGCGCTTGAGCATCACGGTGTGCTCGCCCTGTGCGCCGTAGCGCAGCGCGGCGATGGCCAGCACCTCGGCCCAGACCTTGAACAGGAACTCGCGGATCTCGTCGCGCACCGGCATGTCGTTGAGCATCTTGCGCAACTCGATGGTGTACTGGATCGCCATCGTCTCCTTCTGCTCGACCTGCTGCGCCACGCTCATGACGCGCTGCGTGGCGTCGCTCTGCGTGAGGTAGCGGCTGAGGAAAGCGACGAACTCGTCGAACACCAGCTTGAATACGCGCTGGCCGGTCTCGGGGTACTGCTCGATCACCTGCACCACGCGCTTGATCTCGTTCTCGAGCGCGCTGCCGGTGATGGCGGCGGCGTCGAAGCCCATCACACAGGAGCCCATGCGGTCGATCAGCATGCGCGCGGGGTGCTGCAGGGTGCCGAAGAACTCGGGCTCGGCGATGGCCACGCGCAGCACGGGCATCTGCAGCCGCGCGAACCACACGCGGGCGGAGAACGGAATGCGTTCTTCCGCGAGGATGGCCTGGAACATCAGCGCCACGATCTCGACCGTGGCCTTGTCGGCCGTGGTGGGCGCGCGCTTCTTGAGCTCGGCGGTGCGCCGGCGCAGGTCGACGGCGGTCTGCTGGATCAGCGTGGCCTGCTCGCCGCCGCCGTCGATGTACTGCGTGGCCGCCATGCGGTAGGCGACCTCGGCATCGGCGATGGCGCCGGCAAAGGTGCGTGAAAACACGCGGGGCGCGGCCACGCCGCCGCCGGTGCCGGTCGTGCCTCCGCCCGGTTGCGAGGCGCCGGCCTCGCCGCCGATGCGCGCGGCGACAAAGCGCTTGAGGCTCAGCAGCGCGGTCTGCGCGCGCTGCCGCGCGAAGGCTAGCGGCGAGCTGCCCATCATCGAGCTGGAGGCCGGCCCCGACGACGGCACGGACGCCGCATGCGAGGCCTGGAAAGCGAAGCCCGGACGCTGCAGCGGCTGCGATGGCTGCTGCTGGCCGTGCGGCACAGCCGCACCCGCCGGCGCCCCCTGCCCCATCGGCATGCTCGACGACACCGGCATGCCCATGGACGACGGGCCGCCGCCCGAATCGCCCGTGCGGCGCACGAAGCTCTTGAGGTCGATTTCGGGCATCACGCCCTGCGCGATCAGGAAGGCGTTGGCGTTTTCGTAGGCCTTCACGACCACATCCGCCAGGGCCTGCTGCACCGTGCCCTGCACGCGGCCCCAGGCCTCGCGGCTCAGGCCGGCGGCCAGCCACTGTTCCACCAGCAGCTTGGCCAGGGTCTCGGGTTTCAGCACGTCCCGGGCATCGAGCTCGTGCGTGCCTTCGAGGTGCTGGATGCGCAGGCGCAGGTCGCTGAGTTCGAAGCTGGCCTTGTCGTGGATGGTCTGTGCCAGGCGCGAGGCGAGGATGTTGCTCTCGACCACCTCGTCGCCGATGAGTTCCAGCCGCAGCGCCGCGGGGGCCGACGATGTGCCGCCCGCCGGGCCCGTGCCCAGCGCCTTGCGCCAGCCGGTCTGCGCCAGCGACACCCACTGCGAGGCATGGCCCTGGAACGCCACGAGGTCGTCGCGGCTTTCCTGCATGGTGCGCGCGCTGCCGACATCGGAGGCCACCGCGGTCAGCCGGTCGCGGATGGCCTGGGCCAGCGGAGCGATCGCGCCTTCCGTGGCCGCCACGAAACGCTCACGCGCCTCGCGTGCGAGCTGCAGGGAAGAAGCGGACCGCGCAGTGCTCATTGATGGATCGGAAAGGCCGGAGAGAACGGTTCATCGGCGACAGCCCCGAGCTTGCATCGGGATGCGCCACCGCACAAGTGCGGGTGACGCGAAGCTGGCGCCGAAGTATCCCTCAGACGACGGCGCCGGCGTTCGGGTCGTCGCCGCCGGAGTCGCCGTCGCGCTTGACCGGCGGACCCTTGATCAGGTCCTCGCGCTTCACGCCCAGCCACATCGCGATCGCGGCGGCCACGAAGCACGACGAGTAGATGCCGAAGCAGATGCCGATGGTCAGCGCCAGCGCAAAGTAATGCAGCGTGGGGCCGCCGAAGAAGAACATCGACAGCACCACGAGCTGCGTGGAGCCGTGGGTGATGATCGTGCGGCTGATGGTCGAGGTGATCGCGTTGTCGATGACTTCGGTGGTCGTCATCTTGCGGTAACGACGGAAGTTCTCGCGCACGCGGTCGAAGATCACGACCGACTCGTTCACCGAGTAGCCCAGCACCGCCAGCACCGCCGCCAGCACCGCCAGCGAGAACTCCCACTGGAAGAAGGCGAAGAAGCCCAGGATGATCACCACGTCGTGCAGGTTGGCCAGCACGGTGGACAGCGCGAACTTCCATTCGAAACGGAACGCCAGGTAGATCATGATGCCGATCACCACCATGGCCAGCGCCTTGATGCCGTTGGAGGTCAGCTCGTCACCGACCTGCGGCCCGACGACCTCGATGCCGCGCTGCGTGGCCGACGGGTCGACCGACTTCAGCGCCTGCATGACCTGCGCGCTCTGCTGGTCGGAGCTCATGCCCTTCTGGGTGGGCAGGCGGATCTGCACGTCGCGCGAGGTGCCGTAGTTCTGCACCTGCACTTCGGGATAGCCGAGCTTGGTGACGGCCTCGCGCACCTTGCCGATGTCGGCCGATTGCTCGTAGGCCACTTCCATCACCGTGCCGCCGGTGAACTCCACCGACAGGTGCAGTCCGCGGTGGAACAGGAAGAACAGCGCCAGCGCAAAGGTTGCGAAGGAGATGATGTTCAGCACCAGGGCATGGCGCATGAACGGGATGGTCTTGTGGATGCGGAAGAATTCCATGGCGATGGTCCTCGGCCGTTACTTGGTGTCGACCACGGCCGTGCCGTCGGTCTTGGGCCGCCAGACGGTGCCGATCGACACAGACTTGAGCTTCTTCTTCTGGCCGTACCAGAAGTTCACGAGGCCACGCGAGAAGAACACGGCAGAGAACATCGAGGTGACGATGCCGATGCAGTGCACCACCGCGAAGCCGCGCACCGGACCCGAGCCAAAGGCCAGCAGCGCAATACCGGCGATCAGCGTGGTCACGTTGGAGTCGAGAATCGTGCCCCAGGCGCGGTCGTAGCCCGCGTGGATGGCGGCCTGCGGCGAGGCGCCGTTGCGCAGCTCTTCGCGCACGCGTTCGTTGATCAGCACGTTGGAGTCGATGGCCACGCCGATGGCCAGCGCCATGGCCGCGATGCCGGGCAGCGTGAGCGTGGCCTGCAGCATCGACAGGATGGCGACCAGCAGCATCAGGTTCACGGCCAGCGCGATCGACGAGAACAGGCCGAACAGCGCGTAGTAGGCACACATGAAGACCATGATGGCCAGGAAGCCGTACATCACGCTCTTGAAGCCCTTCTCGATGTTGTCGGCGCCGAGCGTCGGGCCGATCGTGCGCTCCTGGATGATCTCCATGGGCGCGGCCAGCGAGCCGGCGCGCAGCAGCAGGGCGAGGTCGCTGGCTTCGGCCACCGTCATCGAGCCCGAGACCTGGAAGCGGTTGCCCAGTTCGCCGTTGATCGACGGGGCCGTGAGCACTTCGCCCTTGCCCTTCTCGAAGATCAGCATGGCCATGCGCTTCTTGTAGTTCTCGCGGCTGACGTCGCGCATGATGCGGCCGCCCTTGGCGTCCATGGTCAGGTCGACCTTGGGCTGGTTGCTCTGCTGGTCGAAGCCGGGCTGGGCATCGGTGAGGTTCTCGCCGGTGACGAGCACCTGCTTCTTCACGATCACCGGGCGGCCACCGCGGTCGAGGAATTTCTCGGAGCCGAAGGGCACGGGCGCGCCGCTCAGTTCGGCCGCGCGGCCTTCGGCGCTTTCGTCCACCATGCGCATTTCGAGCGTGGCGGTGCGGCCCAGGATTTCCTTGGCCTTGGCCGTGTCCTGCACGCCGGGCAGCTGCACGACGATGCGGTCCAGGCCCTGCTGCTGGATCACCGGCTCGGCCACGCCGAGTTCGTTGATCCGGTTGTGCAGGGTCGTGATGTTCTGCTTGAGCGCGGCGTCCTGCAGGCGGCGGGCCGCCTCGGGCTTGATGGTGGCGGTCAGGCGCCAGTTGGTGCCGTCTTGCGTGTCGGTGGTGCTGAGGTCGGGGAACTGGTCCACGATCAGGCGCTTGGCGGTCTCCAGTGAGGCCGCGTCGCGGAAGGTCACCTCGACGGTCTGGCCGTTGCGGCTGACCTGGGTGCCGCGGATGCTCTTGTCGCGGAAGGTGGTGCGCAGGTCGCTCGCGAACGATTCGGCCTTCTTGTCGATGGCGCCCTTCATGTCGACCTGCAGCAGGAAGTCGACGCCGCCGCGCAGGTCCAGGCCCAGGTACATCGGGAACGCATGCAGCGACGTGAGCCACTTGGGCGAACGCGACAGCAGGTTCAGCGCCACCGTGTAGGGCGGGTCGCTGGCGTCGGGCACCAGGGCGCGCTGCACGACGTCGCGCGCCTTGAGCTGGTCGTCGGTGGTGGTGAAGCGGGCGCGCAGCGAGCCGGCGTCCAGCGTCACCAGGTCGGGCGTCAGGCCGGCCGCCTTCAGCGCCTCCTCGACCCGGGTCTGGGTGGCGGCATCGACCTTGACGGTCGTCTTGGCCGCGGACACCTGCACCGCGGGTGCCTCGCCGAAGAAATTGGGCAGGGCGTAGATGAGCCCCACGAGCAGCACGATCACGATGATCGTGTACTTCCAGACCGGGTAACGGTTCATGAGAAGGCGCTTTTCACAAGCGTTTCAGAAATGGAACACGGCGTGACTTGGGGCCCTGCGCCCTGAAGCGCAAGGTTCAGCTCACGCTTTTATTGCTTGACGGCGCCCTTGGGCAGCACCTGGACCACCGCGCTGCGCTGGATCTTGATCTCGACGCCGTTGGCGATTTCCAGGCCGAGGTACTGGTCGTTCAGCGAGGTGATCTTGCCGAGCACGCCGCCGGCCGTGGCGACTTCGTCACCCTTGGCCAGGGCTTCGATCATGGCGCGGGCCTCTTTCTGGCGCTTCATTTGCGGGCGGATCATGACGAAATACAGCACCACGAACATCAGCACCAGCGGCAGCATGCTGCCCAGCGAAGACAACATGTCGCCACCACCGGCGGCTGCGGGCGCGGTTTGAGCGAAAGCAGAGGAAATGAACAAGAGAGTCTCCAGCAGAGGGAAGAGAGAAGAAAAAGACTTCAGATGCGCGGGCCGGGCCCGCGGTTCCGCGCCCACGAGGGATGCGGGCCGCAAGTCAAAGGCTCGGCGGGGGAGGCCGCGCGCAGTCGGGCATTGTATTCGGCGCGGATGGCCGTTTCGCGCCCTTATCCGGCGCACCCCCGAGGGCTTTCAGCTATCGTTTAAATAGCAAAGAGCGCCGCAGGGGCGCTCTTTGTCAGGGGAAACGGGCCTGGCGGATCAGGCCGCTGCGCGCTGCGCCTGGGGGTTGCGCCACTTGCCCATCAGCTCGGTCCAGCGGGTGCGGGCCGCCGCCAGGTTGCGCTCCTTGACGTGGCCGTAGCCGCGGATCTGCTCGGGCAGGCTCGCGATCTCCAGCGCCAGCGCGTGGTTGTCGGCGCGCAGGCCCTTGAGCACTTCCTCGATGCTGGCGCGGTACTCGCCGATGAGGGCGCGCTCGGTCTTGCGCTCTTCGGTGCGGCCGAAGACATCGAGCGCCGTGCCGCGCAGGCCCTTGAGCTTCGCCAGGAAGCGGAAGCCCGTGAGCATCCAGGGGCCGAACTTCTGCTTCTGCAGCTGGCCCTTGGTGTTCTTCTTGGCCATGAGCGGCGGCGCCAGGTGGTAGTTGAGCTTGTAGTCGCCTTCGAACATGCCCTCGACGCGATCGAGGAAGGTGCGGTCGGTGTGCAGGCGGGCGACTTCGTACTCGTCCTTGTAGGCCATGAGCTTGAACAGGTAGCGCGCCACCGTTTCGGCCAGTCCCGTGCTCTTGCCGACGGCCGACTCGACCTGCTGCACGCGGCCGACGAAGGCCTTGTATTCCTCGGCGTAGGCGGCGTTCTGGTAGCCGGTGAGGAACTCGGCGCGACGAGCGACGAGGGCCTCGACCGTCTCGCGCTTCTTGAACTC
Source organism: Variovorax sp. GW458-11-26-14-LB1 (assembly GCF_059423965.1). Classification (NCBI taxonomy): domain Bacteria; kingdom Pseudomonadati; phylum Pseudomonadota; class Betaproteobacteria; order Burkholderiales; family Comamonadaceae; genus Variovorax; species Variovorax sp. GW458-11-26-14-LB1. The sequence continues at coordinate 41,088 of NZ_JBWKYW010000044.1, read as the reverse complement.
GATGACCTGGCCCGGGCGCACGCGCTTTTGCAGCTCGTCCGGGCGCACGGCGGCCTGGCGGCCCCACTCGAAGGCGGTCTTGTTGTTCTCGACGGCCACGGCGTTCAGCTCGATGGCGCGCATCAGCGACTCGTGCGCCAGCGGCACCCAGCCCTTCTGCCAGGCGTAGCCCAGGATCATCGGGTTGACGTAGATGGTGTCGCCCATCAGCGCGGTGGCGGCGGCATCGGCGTCGAAAGCGCCCAGGCCCTCGATGCCCACGGCGCGCGCAATTTCAGCGGCGCAGGCGTCTTCGGGGTTCTGCCAGTTGGCGTTGCGCACGAAGGCCGCGGTAGGCGCGCTGTGGCTGTTGAGCGCCACGTGCGTGCGCCCTTCGCGCATGCGCGCCATGGTCTCGGCGTTGATCGTCACCAGCGGGTCGCAGGCCAGGATCAGGTCGGCCGCCGCGGTGCCCACGCGGGTGGTGCGGATGTCGTCCTGCGTGTCGCCGATGAGCACGTGGCTCCAGGTGGCGCCGCCCTTTTGCGCCAGGCCCGCCGCGTCCTGCGTGACGATGCCCTTGGCCTCGATGTGCGCGGCCATGCCCAGCAGCTGGCCGATGGTGATCACGCCCGTGCCGCCGACGCCGGCCACCACCACGCCCCAGACCTTGCCGCCCGCGAGCGACGGAATGGCGGGCTCGGCCAGCAGGCCGAACTCGGCCGGCGTGGTCGCCTTGTTCTTGCCCTTCTTCTTGAGCTGGCCGCCCTCGACGGTCACGAAGCTCGGGCAGAAGCCCTTCAGGCAGCTCATGTCCTTGTTGCAGCTGCTCTGGTTGATGGTGCGCTTGCGGCCGAATTCGGTTTCCAGCGGCTCCACCGAGAGGCAGTTGCTCTGCACGCTGCAGTCGCCGCAGCCTTCGCAGACCAGCTCGTTGATGACCACGCGCTTGGCCGGATCGACGGCCGTGCCGCGCTTGCGGCGGCGGCGCTTCTCGGTCGCGCAGGTCTGGTCGTAGATGATGGCCGTGGTGCCGGCCATGGCGCGGAACTCGCGCTGGATGTCGTCGAGCAGGTCGCGGTGCTTCACCTGCACGTGGTCGCCCGGAATGCTCACGCCCTCGTACTTCTCGGGCTCGTCGGTGACGATGACGACCTTCTTCGTGCCCTCGGCATGCAGGCTTTCTGCGATCTGCAGCACCGAGTGGCCCTCGGGGCGCTCGCCCACGGTCTGGCCGCCGGTCATGGCGACCGCGTCGTTGTAGAGGATCTTGTAGGTGATGTTCACGCCCGCCGCGATGCTCTGGCGAATCGCCAGCAGGCCGCTGTGGAAGTACGTGCCGTCGCCCAGGTTCGCGAAGATGTGCTGGTCGGTCGTGAAGGGCTGCTGGCCCACCCATGGCACGCCCTCGCCACCCATCTGCGTGAAGCCGATGGTGGAGCGGTCCATCCAGGTCGCCATGAAGTGGCAGCCGATGCCGCCCATCGCGCGCGAACCTTCGGGCACGACGGTGCTGGTGTTGTGCGGGCAGCCCGAGCAGAACCAGGGCTGGCGCGTGGCGTCGGCCACGCTGGTGGACGCCTGCTGCACCACCATCGCGCGTTCCTTGGCCTCCAGGATGGCCAGTTGCGCGTCGATGCGCGCGGCCATGTCGGCGCCCGCGGCGGCCAAGAGGCCGGTCTTCTTCAGGCGTCCGGCGATGGCCTTGGCGATGAGCGCCGGGTTCAGGTCGGCGTTGGCGCGCAGCAGCGTGTGCGAGGTCGGGTTGGGCATCGACCATTCGCCGCCGGAGTAGCCGTCGTCCGTGGAGCTGGCGCCTTCGTCGAACTTGCCGACCACGTTGGGGCGCACGTCGGAGCGCCAGTTGTAGAGCTCTTCCTTGAGCTGGTATTCGATGACCTGGCGCTTCTCCTCGACCACCAGGATTTCCTGCAGGCCGGTGGCGAACTCGCGCGTGAGCTGCGCCTCCAGCGGCCACACCACGCCCACCTTGTGCAGGCGGATGCCCAGCTGGCGGCAGGCCGCGTCGTCCAGGCCCAGGTCGATGAGCGCCTGGCGCGTGTCGTTGTAGGCCTTGCCGCTGGCCATGATGCCGAAGCGGTCGTTCGGGCCTTCGATCACGTTGTGGTTCAGGCGGTTGGCGCGGATGTAGGCCAGCGCGGCGTACCACTTGTAGTGCATGAGCCGGGCTTCCTGCTCCAGCGCATGGTCGGGCCAGCGGATGTGCAGGCCGCCGGGCGGCATCTCGAAGTCGGTCGGGATGACGATGTCGACGCGCTCGGGGTCGATCATGGCCGTGGCGCTGGACTCGACGATCTCCTGGATCGTCTTCATGCCCGACCACACGCCCGAGAAGCGGCTCAGCGCGAAGGCGTGGATGCCCAGGTCGAGAATTTCCTGCACGTTGGCCGGGAAGAACACCGGCGTGCCGCAGGCCTTGAAGATGTGGTCGCTCTGGTGCGCGGCCGTGCTGCTCTTGGAGATGTGGTCGTCGCCGGCCACCGCGATCACGCCGCCCCAGGCGGTGGTGCCGGCCATGTTGGCGTGCTTGAAGACGTCGGAGCAGCGGTCCACGCCCGGGCCCTTGCCGTACCAGATGCCGAAGACGCCGTCGAACTTGTTGGTGCCCTGGGGCGAGAAGCCCAGCTGCTGCGTGCCCCACAGCGCCGTGGCCGCGAGCTCTTCGTTCACGCCGGGCTGGAAGACGATGTTCTGTTCTTTCAGGAACTTGCTGGCCTTCCACAGCGCCTGGTCGTAGCCGCCGAGCGGGGAGCCGCGGTAGCCACTGATGAAGCCGGCGGTGTTCTTGCCGACCTGCTTGTCGCGCAGGCGCTGCAGCATCGGCAGCTTGACCAGGGCCTGCACGCCGCTCATGAAGGCGCGGCCGTAATCGAGGCTGTATTTGTCGTCGAGCGTGACGGTTTCTAGCGCGCGGCGGATGTGCTCGGGCAGCGGGGCGTTCATGTTCTCTGTCTCCGTATTGGCAGGGCTTTGTGGGCCTGGCTGAGGGGTGTGGGTCTGTGCCCGGTAGGGCGCAAGCCCATGGTGACGCAAAGTGTATGCCGGGGTCTGCGACAGGTGTTTGCGTTTTTTGCCTCGGAAAAACGACTTTCAGAAAGAATCTTGCTTAACATCCACCCCTATGGAAAGCATTGACAAGTTCGACCTCGCTATCCTGCAAGAACTGCAGACCGATGGCCGCCTCACGAACGCCGAATTGGCGCAGCGCGTGGGCCTGTCGGCGGCGCCCTGCTGGCGCCGCGTGCGCGCGCTGGAAGACGCCGGCTTCATCAAGGGCTACCGCGCCGAGATCGACCGCCACAAGATCGGGCTGGGCGTGCTCGCCTTCGTGCGCGTGGACACCGAGCGCGTCACCCACGAGGCCACGCGCAAGCTCGAGGACGCGATCCGCAAGATGCCCGAGGTGGTGGCCTGTCACTACATCAGCGGCACCGGCACCTTCGAGCTGCAGGTGGTGGCGCAGGACCTGAACGGCTTCTCGGCCTTCGCGCGGCAGAACCTCATGAACCTGCCGAACGTGAAGGACCTGCACACCAGCTTCTCGCTGGGCGAGGTGAAGGCCAACAGCGCGCTGCCGCTGGGGCACCTGGCGAAGTAGCCGCCCCTCCAGAAAAGAAAAAGGGCCGCCTCCCGCGAGGGAGCCGGCCCGTCCATCCGCCCGAGGGCGGTGCACCTTCTATCTGGTTAGAAGGTGATGTCCTTCTCGACGTCCTGCAGCTTGCGGCGGGCCAGCGCCAGGTTCGACTTCGCCTTGTCGAGCACGAAGTAGATGAACACGCCTTCCTTCTGCGCCATCGGGCGCAGCAGGTGGTACTGCTTGCCCAGCGTGATCAGGATGTCTTCGATGGTGTCGCTCAGGCCCAGCGCGCGCATCGTCTTGAGCTTGGCACGCATCACTTCGGTGTTGCCGGCGGCGGCCACTTCGAGGTCCACGCCGGAGCCGGCGGCGCCCAGCATCATGCCGCTGGCGGAATCGACTACGGCAGCGCACAGGGCGCCGTCGGCGGTCAGGAGGGTGTCGAGGCTGGTCTGGATCGAGGCCATGTCAGTAAGTCCTGTGAGTGAAATTCATGCGAATGAAAAAAGAGGGTGGAGACGTCGCATGCCAATCCGTCCCCGCCCGTGAATTCGTAGCCAGAACCTAGAGCTGCGGCGCCTCGAGCGCCCGCACGCAGGCCGCCGTGCGGTACATCGCCTGTGCGAGCACCGCATCGGCGTCGGCGATCACGTTCACGACCAGCGAGGTCTCGCCGCTGTGCACCGGGCTGACGAGCGCAAAGCCGTTGTCGGTCGCGACCGTGATGCAGGTGCAGCGGCCCAGGCGCGCCTCCTGCGACACCACGGCGCCGATGGCGGCGATCGAGCTGGCCATGGCGGCGATGCGCGCGGGCTCGACGTCGCGCCGCGCGACGCTGGCGATCTCGAAGCCGTCGGGCGTGGCGATCACCACCGAGGCGATGCCCGTGACCTCGTCGAGCACGCGGCGCGCCTCGACCGCGGCGCGCAGCTTCAGGGCGTGGGGAATCTTCATGGCGCGGGCTCCTCGTCGAGCACTTCGATCTGCATCAGCAGCGTCTCGATCAGCGCGACCACGTCGTCCTTGCGGCGCGGGTCGACCGCCAGCAGCGGCAGCACCAGCCCGCGCGCTGCCAGCGCCTGCGCGTAGTCGTCGAGCGTGGGGGTGGGGTGCGAGGGCAGGCGGCTCACGCCCACGGCGCAGGGCATGCGCTCGAGCGCGCCGGCGAAACCGTCCAGGTACTGGGCCAGGTCGGCCAGCGGGTCGGGCCGGCTGTTGTCCAGCAGGATCGCCAGGCCGAGCGCATCGCGCACCAGGATCTTCCACATGAAGTCGAAGCGGCTCTGACCCGGCGTGCCGTACAGGCGCAGCCGGTCGCCGTTGTCCAGCGTCACCTGGCCGAAGTCGAGCCCCACCGTGGTGGTGGCCTTGGCGACCGAGGTGTCGGCGTTGGCGACCTCGGTGGCGATCGGCGCGGTCTCGCTGATGGCCGCGATGGCCGTGGTCTTGCCCACGCCCATCGGGCCCGTGAAGACGAGCTTGAAGTCCCTCATGCCGGCGCCCTGTTCAGGCCAGCCCGAGGCGTCGGCGGATGCGAGAGAGCAGGCCCCGCTTGTGCTGCGCGGCCTCGGCGCCGGCACTGGCCCCCGAGGGGCGCGGCGCGCGGGCTTCCTCCGACCAGGTCAGCGCGCCTTCTTCCTCCAGCAGGCCGAGGAAGGTGCTGCACTCCTGCACGTCGATACGCCCCAGCACGCTCAGGCTTTCGGCCGATTGCGCGCTCTTGGACAGGGCCGCCGCCAGTCGCACGTAGATCGGATGGCGCTGCAGGGTCACCTGCGAGGGCCAGCGGATCAGCGAAGCGCGTGCACGGATCGAGCGCACCATGGCGCGCGCCGCGTCGCCCGAGGCCCCGCTGGGCGCGACCTGGTTGAGCAGCGCGACCAGCTCTTCCGCATAGATGGGGCGCGCCAGCGTGCGACGCGCGGGCGCGGCAGCCACGGCCTCGCCGCGCGCCACCATCGGCACCACGAAGCGCGCGGCCGGCGTCTGCCGCTCGGTGGCCGGCGCATCGCCGTCCACCAGCAACAGGTCGCACGGCTGCGACTCGCTGACCGTCCACAACGACCGGAGATTGGAGCTGAGGCGAACGATGATCCGCAGGAGCTCGACCTCGACCTGAGGGAGCCCCATGACGCCCAAAACCAATGGCATACCTTCTTCCCTGAGCAATTGTTCTTAATAGTTCCTTATTGTTATATGTGTTAACTAATTGATGCGTTGTGTATCGAGTCGATGCCCAAATTTGGACGCGCACCGAGAAGTAACGCACACGCTGGGAGCGCCGGGCCGGCGGCGCGGCCCTTCCCAAGACCTCTGGGACACTGGGCCCCATGAATCCCCAAGAAACCGGCCCACGGGCCCTGTCGCACCTGCACACCCTGCGCCTGCTGACCGACGCCGAACACGCGCAGGCGCTCGCGCACCCCGACCTGCCGGACACGCCGCTGCGCACCCCGAGCGAAGCGCTGGGCTGGGCGGCCGCCAAGGGCATCGTCGCGCCGGAGTCGCTGCCCGGCCTGCGCGCCCGCGCCGCCCCCGGCGCGCAAGACGAGGCGCACCGCACCGTGGCGAACGCCGTGGCCATGGTCAGCGGCCAGGCGCCGGCCTGGGTGCTGCTCGAGATCAGCCTCATGGCGAACCGCCTGGAAGACGGCGTGACCGAGAGCGCCCTCGATCAACTGCAGGCGCTACAGCTGATCGACCCCGCGCAGCACGCACAGGCCCTCAGCCTGCTGCCCGCACAGGAGCCCGAATGGGCGGCGCCCGCCTCGCCGGCCGCCACGCTCGCCTGGGCCGTGCGCACCGGCGTGCTGACGCCCGCGCAGCTGCAGGTGCTCGCCACGCCGATGTCCGCGGTCTCGCCGGAAGGCCGGCAGGTCGTGGCCGACGCGCTCGTCCGCACGGAACGCAGCAGCGGCGGGCGCACGAAGACCGTGCGCACCCACAGCGTGACGTGGAGTTCCACTGGCGCCTCCGGCTCGCCCCGCGCGGGCAAGGTGATCGCTGTCGTGGCCGTGGTGGCCGTCGCGCTCTACTTCCTGTTCGCCCGGTAGGCGGCAAGGGGGCCCGATAGCGACCGCCTAAAATGCTCGCCCACCGCTTCCCGCCGGGCGGCAAAGACACAAGGACCCCGAATGAACTCTCTACGCCGCGCCCTGGCCCTCGGCCTCGCTGCCGCCACGCTCGCCTTCGGTGCCCAGGCCCAGAACCGCGAACTCACCGTGGCCTCCAGCGCCACCTACGCGCCGTTTGCCTTCGAGAACAAGGACAAGCAGATCGTCGGCTTCGACATCGACATCATCAACGCCATCGCCAAGCAGCAGGGCCTGAAGATCAAGATCGTCAACACGCCCTTCACCGGCATCTTCGGCGCGCTGAACAACGGCGACGTCGACCTCGTGATCTCGGGCGTCACCATCAACGAGAAGCGCAAGCAGAGCTACGACTTCACGCCGCCGTACTTCGCGGCCCGCCAGCTCATCGCGCTGCCGAAGAACAGCACCGTGGCCTCGCTGAAGGACCTCACGGGCAAGAAGATCGCCGTGGTCAGCGCCTCCACCGCCGACGACATCGCCTCGCGCGAGTTCGGCAAGACCAGCCCCAACATCCGCCGCTTCGAGAGCACGCCGCTCATCATTTCCGAGCTGGCCGGCGGCGGCGTCGATGCCGCCATGGGCGACAACGGCGTGATCGCCTACCGCGTGGCGCAGCACCCCGAGCTGAAGACGCTGGACGACAAATCCTTCCCCGAAGAAGGCTTCGGCATCGTGGTGAAGAAGGGCGACAAGGCGCTGCTGGACAAGCTCAGCGCCGGCCTGGCGGCCATCCGCGCCGACGGCAGCTACGTGACGATCTACAAGAAGTGGTTCAACAAGGACCCGAACGTGCGCTGAGCCGCACGGCATTTTCCTGAACACGGCCGCCCTCACGCGGCCGTTTCGTTTTTCCGCTGACCGACAGATAGACAGAGAGTTGAGGACGCAAGCATGGAACAACCAGTGCTGCTTTTCGGATGGTTCCGCTGGGACATCCTCGTGGAATACAAGGACCTGTTCTGGCAGGGCGCCTGGATGACGCTGCGCATGACCGTGGTCTGCGTGCTGCTGGGCGCCAGCTGGGGCCTGTGCCTGGCGCTGGCGCGGCTGGCGCAGGCGCGCCATGCGCCGTGGACCTGGCTTACGCGCGTGTTCCTGCGCTGGCCCGCCACGGTGTACGTGAGCTTCTTCCGGGGCACGCCGCTGTTCGTGCAGATCCTGCTCATCCACTTCGCGGTGATGCCGGTGTTCATCCACCCGAGCACGGGCATCCTGATCGACGGCGAACTCGCGCGCACGCTCAAGCAGGAGCACGGCGCCCTCATCTCCGGCGTGGTCGCGCTCACGCTGAACTCGGCGGCCTACATCTCCGAGGTGTTCCGCGCCGGCATCCAGTCGATCTCGCGCGGGCAGTTCGACGCCGGCCGTTCGCTGGGCCTGAGCCCGGCGCAGGTGATGCGCTACGTGGTGCTGCCGCAGGCCTTTCGCCGCATGCTGCCGCCGCTGGGCAACAACGCGATCGCGCTGCTCAAGGACACCTCGCTGGTGTCGGCCATCGGCCTGGCCGAACTGGCCTACGCCGCGCGCACCGTGGCCGGCGCCTATGCGCGCTACTGGGAGCCGTACCTGGCGATCTCGGTGGTGTACTGGGTGATGACGCTGGTGCTGACCACGCTGCTGCGCCGCTTGGAACACCGTCTCGCGCGCAGCGACCGGGGCTAGGCGCGCCGCCTCGCGCCACAATAGCGCGACATGCCGCCCATATCCCCCGAAGAGACACCCCTCCCGCCGGCCCGGCCGCAGCCCTCGAACCTCGCGGCGCTGGAGCCCCTGAAGCTCCCCGTGTTCCGCATGCTGTGGAGCACCTGGCTCATCGCCAACATCTGCATGTGGATGAACGACGTGGCGGCGGCGTGGATGATGACCTCGCTGACCACCTCGCCGATCTGGGTCGCGCTGGTGCAGTCGGCCTCCACTCTGCCGGTGTTCCTGCTCGGTCTTCCGAGCGGCGCGCTGGCCGACATCCTCGACCGCCGGCGCTGGCTGGTGGCCACGCAGTTCTGGCTGGCCGGCACCGCCGTGGTGCTGTGCGCCGCCATCGCGCTCGACGTGATGACCGCGCCGCTCCTGCTGGCGCTCACCTTCGCCAACGGCATCGGGCTGGCGCTGCGCTGGCCGGTGTTCTCGGCCATCGTGCCCGAGCTCGTTCCGCGCCAACAGCTGCCGGCGGCGCTGGGCCTGAACGGCATCGCCATGAACGCCTCGCGCATCGTCGGCCCGCTCACGGCCGGCATGCTGATCGCGAGCGCGGGCAGCGTGTGGGTGTTTGCGCTCAACGCGGTGCTGTCGGTGGCCTCGGGCTTCGTGGTGCTGCGCTGGCGCCGCGAGCACACGCCCAACCCGCTGGGGCGCGAGAAGCTCATCAGCGCGATGCGCGTGGGCGTGCAGTTCGTGCGCCAGTCGCAGCGCATGCGCGCGGTGCTCACGCGCGTGTCGCTGTTCTTCTTCCACTCGACCGCGCTGCTGGCGCTGCTGCCGCTGCTGGCACGCAACCTCCAGGGCGGCGGCGCCGGCACCTTCACGCTGCTGCTGGCCGCCATGGGCACGGGCGCGATCATCGCGGTGCTCTTTCTGCCACGGCTGCGCCAGGCGCTCGGGCGCGACCAGCTGGTGCTGCGCGGCGCCATGCTGCAGTCGGCCGCCACCGCCGTGATGGCCGTGGCGCCCAACGCCTGGGTCGCGGTGCCGGCGATGTTCTTCGGCGGCATGGCGTGGATCACGGTGGCCAATTCGCTCTCGGTGTCGGCCCAGCTGGCGCTGCCCGACTGGGTGCGCGCGCGCGGCATGTCGACCTACCAGATGGCGATCATGGGCGCGAGCGCGATCGGCGCGGCGCTGTGGGGCCAGGTGGCCACCGTCACGTCGCTGAAGCTGAGCCTGGCCATCGCCGCCGTGAGCGGCACGCTGCTGATGCTGGCGGCCATGCGCTGGGTGACCGACGTGAGCGGCGAAGACGACGTGCGCCCCGCCCAGGCCGGTTGGGCCACCGGCCCGCCGGCCGAGGCGCCGCAGGAAGACGGCCGCGTGGTGATCACGGTCGAATACCTCATCGACCCGTCGCGCGCCGCGGCCTTCCACCTCGTGATGCAGCAGACCCGGCGCGCGCGCCTGGGCCAGGGCGCCATCGGCTGGGAGCTGCTGCACGACATCGCGCAGCCCGAGCGCTACGTGGAGCAGATCGTCGACGAGTCGTGGACCGACCACCTGCGCCGCTTCAACCGCGCCACCGCCGCCGACATGGCGCTGCGCGAGCGCCGCCTGGCCTTCCACCTGGGCGAGTCGCCGCCGGTGATCACGCGCTTCGTGGTGCGGCGCTGAGCAGCAGGGCCGTCAGCGGAAGAACGCCAGCCGCGCGAGGAAGGTGTGGTCGGCCTCCGCCGCCATCAGCCCGACCAGCACCAGGAGGCACAGCGGCGGCAGCAGGATCGCGTAGACCAGCGCCATCCGCTCCCACGCCATGTGCATGAAGACCGCGACGATGAGCCCGGCCTTCAGCAGCATGAAGACGATGATCAGGCCCCAGCGCAGGTAGCCCTGCACGTGCAGGTAGTCGACCATGTACGACATCGCGCTGAGCACGAACAGGAGCCCCCAGATCTTCAGGTACAGGCCGATCGGGTGCTGCTGGCCGGTGGTGGCGTGGGTGGTGTTCATGATGATGGTCCTCACCAGAGATAGAACAGCGCGAAGATGAAGACCCACACCAGGTCGACGAAGTGCCAGTACAGGCCCACGATCTCGACCACCTGGTAGTTGCCGGCCTTGTCGTAGTCGCCGCGAATGAGCTTGAAGGCCACTGCGAACAGCAGCACCACGCCGGCCGACACGTGCAGCCCGTGGAAGCCGGTGATCATGAAGAAGGCCGCGCCGAACTGCGCCGCGCCCATCGGGTTGCCCCAGGGCCGCACGCCCTCCTCGAGGATCAGCTTGGACCACTCGAAGGCCTGCATGCCCACGAAGAGCTCGCCGAAGGTGGCGGTCACGAGCATCAGCGTGGCGGCGTTCACGCGGTCGCCGCGGTAGGCGAAGTTGACCGCCATCGCCATCGTGCCGCTGCTGCTGATGAGCACGAAGGTCATGATCGCGATCAGCAAAAGCGGCACGTCGGCCCCGCCCACGTGCAGCGCGAACACCTCGCTCGGATTCGGCCAGGCCACGGTGGTCGAGACGCGCACCGTCATGTAGCCCGTGAGGAAGCAGCTGAAGATGAAGATGTCGCTCAGCAGGAAGATCCACATCATGGCCTTGCCCCACGAGACGTGGAAGGCCTGGCGGTCGGACGACCAGTCGGCCACCAGCCCGCGCCAGCCGCTCGCGGCGACGGCGGAGCCGGTGAAGGTTGCGGTGCTGGAGTTCATGCGAAGCCTCCTCACGCCGTGCCGCAGAGGACGCGCGCCACCTCCGGCGTCACCCACCCCAGCAGCGCGAACAGCGCCAGCCACACGGCCAGCATGAAGTGCCAGTAGCGCGCGCACAGCGCGATGCGCCATCCGGCCCGGGCGGGGTCGGCCCACGCGACGCGCGCCGCCATCGCCCACCCCACCAGCCCGCCCGCCAGGTGCAGCCCGTGCATGGCGGTCAGCAGGTAGAAGAAGCTGCCCGACGGGTTGCCGGCCGGCAGCACCTGCGCGTGCGCCATCGCGGCCCAGGCCCACAGCTGCACGCCGAGGAAGCCCGCGGCGCACAGGCCGCCGGCCAGCAGCAGGCGGCGCATGCGCGCCGGGTCCACGCGGCGCGAGGCGGCTTCCAGCGCCATGCTGCCCGCCGCCAGCAGCGCCGAGCTGAGCCACAGCTGCCACGGCAGCGCGAGCGCGACCGCGTCGCCGCTGCTCATGCGCATCACGTAGGCCACGGTGAACAGGGAGAACAGCGCGGTGACCACGCCCATGAAGACCCACAGGCCGATGCCCGCCGCGCTCGCGTGCGCGTCGCGCAGCCGCACGTCGCGGGGCAGGCCGCGCAGGCGCAGGGCGGCGTCCGCGTTCATGCCGGGGCTCCGCGCGCGCCGCTCACCGGCACGTCGTTCTCGTCGTCGCTGGCCTGCGGCGGGGCGTTCTGCGCGATGAAGTCTTCCGCCGCGCCCGGCACGCCGTAGGCATAGGCCCAGCGGTAGGCCACGGGCAACCGCGGCCCCCAGTTGCCGTGGCCGGGCGGCGTCTCGGGCGTCTGCCATTCGAGCGAGGCGGCACGCCACGGGTTGGCGCCGGCGGGCCTACCGCGCCACGCGCTCCAGGCCAGGTTGACGATGAAGAGCAGCTGCGCCGCGCCGACCACCAGCGCGACCACGGTGATGAATTCGTTCAGGCTGAAGGCCGACGGCGGAATGAACTTGTAGCCGTCGAAGTTGTAGTAACGCCGCGGCATGCCCAGCACGCCCAGGTAGTGCATGGGAAAGTAGATCGCGTAGGTGCCCAGGAAGGTGATCCAGAAATGCAGCCGCCCGATCCGGTCGTCCAGCATGCGGCCGGTGATCTTGGGGAACCAGTGGTAGATGCCGCCGAACACCACCAGGAGCGGCGCCACGCCCATCACCATGTGGAAGTGCGCCACCACGAAGTAGGTGCCCGACAGCGGAATGTCCACGCTCACGTTGCCCAGGAACAGGCCCGTGAGCCCGCCGATGACGAAGGTGCACACGAAGGCCAGCGCGAACAGCATCGGCACCGACAGGTGGATGTCGCCGCGCCACAGCGTCAAGAGCCAGTTGTAGACCTTGATCGCAGTGGGCACTGCGATGACCAGCGTGGTGGTGGCGAAGAAGAAGCCGAAGTACGGGTTCATGCCGCTCACGAACATGTGGTGCGCCCACACCACCACGCTGAGCCCGCCGATGGCCACGATGGCCCACACCATGGTGCGGTAGCCGAAGATGCGCTTGCGCGCGTGCACGCTGATCAGGTCGGACACGATGCCGAAGGCCGGCAGCGCCACGATGTAGACCTCGGGGTGGCCGAAGAACCAGAACAGGTGCTGGAACAGCAGCGGGCTGCCGCCCTTGTGGCCCGACAGCTGCCCCATCGACACCAGCGCCGGCATGAAGAAGCTGGTGCCCACCGTGCGGTCCAGCAGCAGCATCACGCCGCTGACGAACAGCGCCGGAAAACCCAGCAGCGCCAGCACCGTGGCCACGAAGATGCCCCACACCGTGAGCGGCATGCGCAGCAGCGTCATGCCCCGGCAGCGCGCCTGCAGCACGGTGGTCGCGTAGTTCAGGCCGCCCATGGTGGTGGCCACGATGAAGATCAGCAGCGACACCAGCATCAGCACGATGCCGCCGCCATGGCCCGGCGTGCCGGGCAGGATCGACTGCGGCGGGTACAGCGTCCAGCCCGCGCCGGTGGGGCCGCCCGCGACGAAGAAGCTCGCCATCAGCACCACCACCGACAGCAGGTAGACCCAGAAGCTCAACATGTTGAGGTAGGGGAACACCATGTCACGCGCCCCCACCATGAGCGGGATCAGGTAGTTGCCGAAGCCGCCCAGGAACAGCGCCGTGAGCAGGTAGATCACCATGATCATCCCGTGCATGGTCACGAACTGGTAGTAGCGCTCGGCGTTGATGAACTCGAACTGGCCCGGGAACCCGAGCTGCAGCCGCATCAGGTTGGACAGCACCAGGCCGACCACGCCGACCGCGATGGCGGTGCAGGCGTACTGCACGGCGATCACCTTGTGGTCCTGGCTCCAGACGTAGCGGCGCAGGAAGCCCTGCGGCGCCGGGTGGCCGGCGTCGTCGTGCTCGTCGTCTTGAGTGAGCGCAGAAGAAGTCATCGCGCGGCCTTCTGTTCGGTGGCAGCCTGCGCCGGCGGGCTGCCCAGACTCTGGATGTAGGCCACCAGCGCGGCCAGTTCCTCGTCGCTCAGGTCGATCTTCGGCATCACCGGCGGGAAGCCCTTCACGTGGCGCGCCTGCGGGTCGCGGATGAAGCTGCGCAGATAAGCCTCGTCGACCAGCGCCGTGCTGCCGTCGGCCATCGACTCGGTCTTGCCGTACAGGCCCTTCCAGGTCGGCCCCACGCGTGTGCTGCCGTCGATGGTGTGGCAGGCCACGCAGCCCTTGGCGTCGGCCAGCGCGCGGCCCTGGTCGACGCGCGCGCCGCCGCCGGCCGGTGCCTGGGCAGCCTGCGCCGCCTTGGCCGCTTGCGCCAGCTGCATCGCGCCGAAGGTCGGCAGCGCCGTGCGCCAGGCGTCGTAGGCCGCCGCGTCCTCCACCACCACGAAGCCGCGCATGTTCGGATGGCCCACGCCGCACAGCTGCGCGCACAGCGCCTCGTAGCGGCCCGCGACGGTGGGCGTGAACCAGAAGCGGCTCACCTGCCCCGGCACGATGTTCATGCGGGCGCGGATGGGCGGCACGAAGAAGTCGTGCAGCACGTCGTGGGAGCGCATCAGCACCAGCACCGGCTGGCCGATCGGCAGGTGCACCTCGTCGCCGGGAACCAGCAGGTCGTCCAGCCCCGCCGCGTCGGCCGGGTCGAGCCCGAAGGGGTTGGCGGCGCTGACGAAGCGCGCATCGGTCGCGCCCAGCTTGCCGTCCGCGCCCGGCAGGCGAAAGCGCCACTGCCACTGCTGGCCCAGCACCTCGAGCACGCGCGCGTCATGCGGCGTGCGCACGTAGTTCGCGTACACCACGAGGCCGGGCGCCAGCAGCGCCATGATGCCGACGGTGGTGCCGCCGATGAGCCAGCGCTCCAGCGTGCGACTCTCGGGCGCATGCGGCGCTACGCGGCGCCCCTCGCGGTGGCGAAAGCGCACCACGGTGTAGGCGAGGAACAGGTTGATGACGACGAAGAACAGGCCCGTGATGAGCAGCGTGATGGTCAGCGTGTCGTCCATGCGCTGCCAGTTGGAGGCCAGCGGCGTCGTCCACCACGGATTGACGACGTGGAACGCCACCGAGGCCACCACGATGAGCAACAGGACGACGGCGATGGTCATGTGCTGCGCTCCCTGGGGTGGCCATCGTGGGTTCCGGGAGTCGCATGCGCGGCGGCTTCAGCGGATCGCCGGGATCCGCGGCTCTTCGCCCTCGAAGCGGGCCTCGGGGTGCGTGGCCTCCAGCATCGCCTCGACCTCGCGCACGCGCGACGGCGGCAGGTCGACCATCAACAGGACCTGGCCCTGCGCGATGGCGCTCTCGAAGCGCGCCAGCCGCGGGCTCGGGATCGACACGCCGACCATGGTGGCCGACCAGGCGCCCACCACGCCGCCCAGCAGCGCCAGGCCCACGGCCACGGCCCATTCGGGCTCGTCGCCGAACACGGGGAACAGCAGCGCGGCCAGCAGCCCGACGACCACGCCGCAGGCGGTGCCGAGCACCCAGCCGGTCTTGGCGGCGTGAACGAGGTCGGAGGTCTGCCAGACGTTGGCCGCATGGAGCCCGGCCATGTCCTGGCCTTCGCGTGCGGCGAAATGCAGGTGCGCGATGTCGACACGCGCCTGCAGCAGATCGTGCATCGCCTGCCTGGCACTCGCCAGGTCCGGCAACAGCCAATAGATGCGTCTTTTCACGGCGCCTCCTTTCCGTCTTGCGACGAGCAAGAGACCATGCTTGAGTTATAGGCTCAACAAGGGCCGCATTCAAGTCGGCGCGCCATCGGGACCGACCCGGTGAGTACGGAAGTTCGTCGGTTTCCAGAAGGGCAATTGCACTGAATAATCCGCCGCTCCAGGCCCCCACGGCCTCATGAAAAACAAGAAGGAGCAAACGACATGCGCATGGAGCGAGGCCCCCGGTTTTCCCACTTTTCTCGGTTTTCTTTTCCCCGCCGTCATCCGGCATCTCCCCTTCCCTGGCTCGCGGCCGCCCTTGCAGGGCTCGCAGGCGGCGCCGCGCACGCGGCCTGCGGCCCCACCGCCACGCCGGTCACCGGCGACACCGTGGTCTGCGACGGCACCACGACCGTATCGCCCAGCGTGATCGCCACGCCGGGCAGCACCGGCGTCACCATCACCGTGAACAGCGGCGCCACGCTGGCCACCAACGCCACGCAGGCGCTGCTGGTGCGCGATGCGAGCACCATCACCAACAACGGCACGATCACGGTGTCGGGCGGCTCGGGCTCGGCGCGCGCGGCGATGGTCGCCACGGGCAACGACAACACGCTGACCAACAACGGCAGCCTGCGCACCACGAGCAGCGGCACCTCCGGCATCCTGGTGACGTCGAACAGCAGCACGCGCACCCTCATCACCAACAACGGCAGCATCGTCACCACGGGCGGCAGCTCGCACGGTATCTCTTTGCTGGGCCCGGGCAACACGGTGATCAACAACGGCAGCATCTCGGCCATCGGCAGCTCGGCCAAGGGCGTGTACCTGCAGGGCGGCAACCTCGTGGCCAACCTGCTGGTGAACACCGGCAGCATCGCCACCACGGGCGCCAACTCGCCGTCGGGCGGCGCCGACGCGGTGCATGCGAACACGCTCGGCGGCACCTTCTTCTCGCGCGTGGAGAACCGGGCCGGCGCCACGCTCTCGAGCGCCAACGGCTACGGCTACCGCGGCCAGAACGGCAACGACGTGCTGGTCAACGCCGGCACCATCGAAGGCCACGGCGGCACCGCCAGCACCGACGCGATCTACATGGGCGCGCTCGGCAACGGCACGCTGATCCTGCAGACCGGCTCGGTCATCAAGGGCGGCGCCGACGGCGGCGTCGGCAAGACGGCCAGCACTTTCCTCGAAGGCAGCGGCACGGTCGACAACGCCTTCCGCAACTTCCAGCACCTGACGATGCGCGGCACCGCGTGGTCGTGGCAGACCGACGCGAGCTTCTCGGATTCGATCCGCGTCGAGTCCGGCCGCTTCACCCTGCCCGCCACGCTGACCAGCCCCGTCATCACGGTGTTGCCCGGCACCACCGTGGCCGGCACCGGCACCTTCGCGGGCAACGTCACCCACCAGGGCACGCTGCTGCCCGGACCGAACGACGGCGTCGGCTTCGGCGCCTTCACGGTGCGCGGCAACTACGTGGGCGGCAGCGGCGCGCTGCTGCAGGTCAACACCGTGCTGGCGGGCGACAACGCGCCCTCGGACAAGCTGGTGATCGACGGCGGCGCGGCCACGGGGTCCACCGGCCTGCGCGTGGTGAACCGTGGCGGCCTGGGCGCGCCCACGCTGGCCGACGGCATCCTGGTGGTGCAGGCCGTCAACGGCGGCACCACGGCCGACCAGGCGTTCTCGCTGACCCAGGCGGTGGAGGCCGGCGCCTACAACTACCGGCTGTTCCGCGGCGGCGCGACGGGCAATAACCGCGACAACTGGTACCTGCGCAACAACGGCTACCTCGTGGGCGGCACCGTGGTGGGCTCGCTGGAGGAAGCCGCCGAGGTGATCGCCGAGACAGGCGCGCCGGCGACGGTGAAGCAGGTCAAGCTCTACCGGCCCGAGGTGCCGCTGTACAGCGCCCTGCCGATCGCCGTGCGCCGCCTCGGGCTGGCGCAGCTGGGCACCTTCCACGACCGGCAGGGCGATGCGCAACTGCTCGCGGACGGTGAAGGCCGGCAGGCCTCGTGGGGCCGCGTGTTCGGCGAAAGCACGCGGCAGCGCCTGCGCGGCGATGCCAATCCGCAGTTCGACGGCAGCGTCAGCGGCCTGCAGCTGGGCCACGACTTCCTGGCGGCCACCGACGGCGCGGGCGGGCGCCACCGCGTCGGCGTGCTGGGCGGCTACACGCGGGCCAGCGGCCACGCGAGCGGCGTCGCCGGCGGCGCCACCAACGAGGCGGCCGGCCGGCTCACCGTCGAGGGCTACAGCCTGGGCGCCTACTGGACGCGCATCGCGAGCAGCGGCTGGTACAGCGACGCCGTGCTGCTGGCCACGCGCTACAAGGCCGACGCACGCTCCACCTTGGGGCGCGGCGGCCGCCCGCACGGCACCAGCGTGACCGCCTCGCTCGAGGCCGGCTACCCGCTGGCGCTGAGCGACACCGTCACGCTGCAGCCGCAGGTGCAGCTCATCTGGCAGCGCAGCTCGCTCGACGACTTCGACGACGGCCTCTCGCGCGTGCGCTTCCAGCGCGACAACGCCGTCACCGGCCGGCTGGGCGCGCGGCTCGAAGGCCGCTTCGAGGCGGCCGGCGGCGTCTGGAAGCCCTACCTGAAGCTCAACCTGTGGCACACCTTCAGCGGCAGCAACGCGATCTACTTCGGGCCGAGCGACCGGGTCGCCAACCGCCGCAACGCGAGCGCGCTCGAAGTGGGCGGCGGCATCGTCGGGCAGGTGAACAAGACGCTGTCGGTCTACGGCGGCCTGGCCTACACCAGCGCCATCGGCATCACCGAGCAGACCGGCGTGCAGGGCCAGCTGGGGCTGCGCATGCGCTGGTGACCCCGGGGCGACGGGCGCCCGGGCGGCTCGACTTTTGACCGTCCGTGCAAATTTAATGGCATGCGGTTTGCTTGATAAATATCAACGGGTATCCACGGATAGCCAGTCTTTTTTGACCGTATGGATAATTTAGCCCATCATCCCGTCCGCCCGCCACGAGGTACACCCCGATGAATCACCCCCCCTTGCGCAGCCGCTTCTGGTCCGACCTGACCAGTGAAGAGTTCTCCCGCCTCGACCGCGAACGGCTGATCGCCGTGCTGCCGGTGGGGGCGACCGAACAGCACGGCCCCCATTTGCCGATGTCGACCGACACCGCCACCATCGACGGCATGGTGCGCGCCAGCCTGCCCTACCTGCCCGACGACCTGCCGGTGCTGTTCCTGCCCACCGTGCCCTACGGCAAGAGCAACGAGCACTCGCGCTACCCGGGCACGCTCACGGTGTCGGCCAACACGCTGATCTCGCTGTGGAAAGACGTCGGCGCCTGCGTCGCCAAGGCCGGCGTGCGCAAGCTGGTGCTCTACAACAGCCACGGCGGCCAGATGAGCGTCATGGACATCGTGGCGCGCGACCTGCGCGAAGAGCACGACATGATGGTCGTGGCCTCCAACTGGTACACGCTGGGCCTGCCCGAGGGCCTGTTCACCGCGCACGAAGGCAAGCACGGCATCCACGCCGGCGACCTCGAAAGCTCGGTGATGCTGCACCTCACGCCCGATTACGTGCGCAAGGATCAATTCCAGAACTTCGGCTCCATGACCGAGCAGCTGGCGGCCGAGAACAAGTTCCTGTCGATCACGCCCAGCGGCAAGCTCGGCTGGCAGATGCACGACATCAACCCGGCCGGCGCCGCCGGCGACGCCACCCGCGCCAGCGCCGAGAAGGGCGCCGCGGTGCTCGACCACGTAGGCAAGCGCTTCGTCGAGCTGCTGCACGAGATCGACCGCTTCCCGCTCTCGCGCCTGGCCAACGTTCCGGCCTGGCGCTGACGCCAAGGAGTCCCATGGAAAGCACCACGCCATCCACGCCGCCCCTGGTCCGCCTGCGCAACGTCGGCAAGCGCTTTGCCAACGGCACGCTCGCCCTGCAGGGCATGACGCTCGACATCGGCGAGCACGACTTCGTCAGCTTCCTGGGCCCCTCGGGCTGCGGCAAGAGCACCGCGCTGCGGCTGATCGCCGGGCTCACGCGCATCAGCTCGGGCGACATGCAATGGTCGGGCGCCAACACCGGCAGCGCCAAGGACAGCAAGAGCGACCGCGACCTGGGCTTCGTGTTCCAGGAGCCCACGCTCATGCCCTGGACCAAGGTGTTCGACAACGTCTGGCTGCCGCTCAAGCTCGCGGGCATGAGCCGCGACGAAGCCGCGCCGGTGGTGCAGCACGTGCTGGAGCTGGTCGGCCTCTCGCGCTTTGCCGACGTGTACCCGCGCGAGCTCTCGGGCGGCATGAAGATGCGCGTGTCGATCGCGCGCGCGCTGGTCACGCACCCGCGCCTGCTGCTCATGGACGAGCCCTTTGCCGCGCTCGACGAGATGACGCGCATCAAGCTCAACAACGACCTGCTGGCCATCTGGCGCGAGCACCGCTTCTCGATCGTGTTCGTCACGCACAGCGTGTACGAGTCGGTCTACCTGTCGAACCGCATCGTCGTGATGGCGGCGCGCCCGGGCCGGGTGATCGACGAGATCGCCATCGACGAGCCTTACCCGCGCGGAGAAGCCTTCCGCACCTCCAGCCGCTACAACGCGCACTGCACGGCTGTTTCGCAATCTCTGCACGGAGCGCTCCATGGCCTCGACATCGACCATTGAAACCGTGATGCCCCTCGACACCACCAACGAAGCCACGCCGTCCGCCGAGACGCTGCGCGCGCACGAAGACAAGCTGCGCCGGCGCGAGGCCACGCTGCGCATCGTCGTGCCGGTCGTCATCGTCGCGGCGCTGCTGCTGGTGTGGGAATGGATGGTGCGCGCCAACGACATCCCGCACTACATCCTGCCGGCGCCCTCGCTCATCCTGCGCACGCTGTTCGACAACTGGGGTTCGCTCTCGGGCGCGCTGTGGTTCACGGTGAAGCTCACGCTGCTGGCGCTGGGCGCCGCCATCGTCGGCGGCGTGCTGCTGGCGATTGCCTTCGCGCTGTTCAAGTGGGTGGAGATCGGCCTGTTCCCGATCGCCGTGATCCTGCAGGTGACGCCGATCATCGCGATCGCGCCGCTGATCCTGATCTACGTGTCGAGCACCACCGCGGCGCTGTTGCTGTGCGCGTGGATCGTGGCCTTCTTCCCCATCTTGTCGAACACCGTCATCGGCCTGAAGAGCGCCGACAGCAACCTGCGCGACCTGTTCCAGCTCTACAAGGCCTCGCCCTGGCAGACCTTCCGCTACCTGCTGGCGCCCAGCGCGCTGCCGTACTTCATGGCGGGCCTGAAGATCGCCGGCGGCCTGAGCCTGATCGGCGCGGTGGTGGCCGAGTTCACGGCCGGCACGGCGGGCAAGGAAACGGGGCTGGCCTCGCGCATCCTCGAGTCGAGCTTCCGCACCGAGATCCCGATGATGTTCGCGGCGCTGCTGCTGGTGTCCTTGCTGGGCATCGTGATCTTCATCGTGTTCGCCGCCCTGTCGCGCCTCGTGCTCGGCCACTGGCATGAAAGCGAAATGCGCCGTGAACGCTAGAACCCCGCTGTCCACCGTCGACTGGGACGCCGTGCGCGAGGACCTGCGCGGCCTGAACGTGATCGCCACGCCCAGCCAGCGCAAGCAGCTGTCGAAGGACTTCTACTGGTACAGCCCGATCCTCACGGCGCAGCTCGCGGGCTGCGTGGCCGACCTCGTGGTCAAGGTCAGCACCGAGGACGACGTGCGCCAGGCCGCGGCCGTGGCCGCGAAGTGGAAGCTGCCGCTCACCGTGCGCGCCGGCGGCACCGGCAACTACGGCCAGTGCGTGCCGCTCGAAGGCGGGCTCGTGCTCGACGTGACGCAGATGTGCCGCGTGCTCGACCTGGCCGACGGACGCATCCGCGTCGAGGCCGGTGCGCGCATGCACGACATCGACCTGGCCGCGCGCGAGACCGGGCAGGCGCTGCGCATGTGGCCCTCGACCTGGCACGTGGCCAGCATCGGCGGCTTCATCGCGGGCGGCTTCGGTGGCATCGGCTCGTTTCGCCACGGCATCCTGCGCGACCCCGGCAACCTGCTGCGCGCGCGCGTGATGACGGTGGAGCGCGAGCCGCGCGTCATCGAGCTGGTGGGCGACGAGATCCAGCAGGTGCACCATGCCTACGGCACCAACGGCGTGATCCTCGACGTGGAAGTGGCGCTGAGCCCGGCGGTCGACTGGGTGCACTGCACTGCGCTGTTCGACACCTACCGCGGCGCGCTCGACTTCGGCATTGCCGCGCAGGCGCCCTCGCTGGACATCTTCCTGCTGTCGACCGTGGAGGCGCGCTTCTCGCCCTACTACACGGCCATGGGCGATCGCTTTCCGTCCGACCGGCACGCGGTGTTCACCATGGTCTCGCCCGACTCGATGGCCGAATTCCGCGCGCTCGCGGCGGCGCACGGCGGCACCCTGTCGGTGGCCGGCACCGAGGCCGAACTGCAGGCCGAGGGCCTGCCGCCGGCCTACGAGTGCGCCTTCAACCACACGACGCTGCAGGCGCTGAAGGCCGACCGCAGCTGGACCTACCTGCAGGTGGCCTACGCCCAGCCCTTCGACCCGGCCGTGGTCGAGCGCCACATGCAGATCTTCGGCGACGACGTGCTGCAGCACCAGGACTTCGCGCGCGCCAACGGTCAGTGCGGCACCTTCGGCATCCTGCTCGTGCGCTGGAAGGGTGAGGCCCACCAGTACGAGGTGATGCGCGAGATCGAGTCGCAAGGCGGCGCGCAGATCTTCAACCCGCACGTCTTCACCATCGAGGACGGCGGCATGAAGACCATCGACACGCAGCAGATCGAGTTCAAGAAGCGCAGCGACCCGATGGGCCTGATGAACCCCGGCAAGACGCGCGGCTGGACGCCCGACATGGCCGTCGAGCGCTGAAAAACAATTAGTCTTCGCATCCCGTCCCCACCCCAACCTCCACAGGAGTCCGTCCCCATGCGCATCCCCGCTTTCTCTCTTCGGCCGCTGGCCTTCGGCCTGGCCCTCGCAGGCGCCGCCTTCGCCGCACAGGCCCAGGACAAAGTGGTGTTCGCCACCAACTGGAAGGCGCAGGCCGGCCACGGCGGCTTCTACCAGGCGCTGGTGGACGGCACCTACAAGAAGTACGGGCTCGACGTGGAAATCATGCAGGGCGGCCCGATGGTCAACAACCGGCCCATGCTGCCGGCCGGCAAGGTGGACTTCCTCATGACCGGCAACCTGCTGCAGTCCTTCGACAACGTGAAGAACGGCGTGCCCACCGTGGTGGTCGCGGCCATCTTCCAGAAAGACCCGCAGGCCATGTTCGCCCACCCGGGCCAGGGCTACGACACCTTCAAGGACATGACCAAGGCGCCCGTGGCCTTCATCGGCAAGGACGGCCAGTTCAGCTTCTGGCAGTGGATGAAGTCGGAGCACGGCTTCAAGGATTCGCAGCTCAAGCCCTACACCTTCAACGTGGGCCCGTTCCTCGCGGACAAGAAGTCCATCCAGCAGGGCTACGCCATCTCGGAGCCGCTGTCGATCAAGGCCCAGGCCGGCTTCGACCCCGTGGTGCACCTGCTGGCCGACCACGGCTTCTCGACCTACGCCACCACCATCGAGACCCGCGCCGACCTCATCAAGACCAAGCCCGAGACGGTGCGCAAGTTCATCGAGGCCTCGATCGTCGGCTGGAACAACTACCTCTACGGCGACAACAAGGCCGCCAACGAGCTCATGGCCAAGACCAACCCCGACGCCACGCCGGCCGCGCTGCAGGGCTCCATCGATCTCATCAAGAAGATGGGCATCGTGGACAGCGGCGACTCGCTCACCAAGGGCATCGGCGCCATGGACGAGGCACGCGTGAAGGACTTCTACGACAAGATGGTCAAGGCCGGCCTGTACAAGCCGGGCGAGATCGACCTGTCGAAGGTCGCGACCACGCAGTTCGTCAACAAGGGCGTCGGTGTCGACGTTCGCAAGAAGCTCACCGGCAAGTAATTCGCTTCGTTTTTTCCCGTGGGTCGCGCGGGGCTTGCGCCGGGGTCAGATGCCGGCGCCTGGGTTGCCATAAGGCACGCGCGGCCTTTTATCCCTGGGCTCTGACCCCGTCTCGCCGAACAGGCGAACCGGCCCGAACATGAAAACGCTCGTCGTCCATTGCCATCCGAACCCTGACAGCTTCAACCACGCGCTGTACCGCACCGCCCTCGAGGCCCTCACGCCGCGACATCCCGTCAAGGCCATCGACCTGTACGCCGAGGGCTTCGACCCGACGCTGACGCGCGAAGAGCGCATCGCCTACCTCGACAACCCCGAACTGATCCGCGAGCGCGTGAAACCCCACGTCGAAGCGTTGCTGTGGGCCGAACACCTGGTGTTCGTCTACCCCACCTGGTTCCATGGACCGCCGTCCATGCTCAAGGGCTGGCTCGAGCGCGTGTGGCTGCCGGGCGTGGCTTTCCTGCCCGCCGAACGCAAGGGACAACTCGCGAAGTCGGGCATGCGGCACATCCGCCGGTTGACGGTGGTGACCACGGGCGGTTCGCCGCGCTGGTTCGTGATGGCCATCGGCGACCCGGGACGGCGGCTGTTCACGCGCGCGCTGCGGGCACTGTTCGCGTGGCGCTGCAAGGTGACGTGGCTGCAGCTGCACGACATGAACGCCGTCACCGACAGTGACCGCACCCATTTCATCGCGCGCGTGGCGCGCACGCTGCACAACATCCAGTAGACAAGCAGGGAGACACACACCATGAGCCTCGAACGCACGCTGACCGTCCGTGTCGAACGCATCTCGCGCCAGACGCCGGAAATCCTGGCCTTCGAGCTGACGCACCCGTGGGGCCGGCCGCTGCCCGGCTACGAGGCCGGCGCGCACATCGACGTGCACATGCCCGGCGGCTTCTCGCGCCAGTACTCGCTGGCGCGCGCGCCCTCGGGCAGCGGCGGCTACGTGATCGGCGTGAAGCGCGAGCACGCCAGCCGCGGCGGCTCGGCCTCGATGCACGAGCGCGTGCGCGAGGGCGACCTGATCGCGATCAGCGCACCGCGCAACACCTTCCCGCTGCGCGCCGAGGCCCGGCGCCACCTGCTGCTGGCCGGCGGCATCGGCATGACGCCGCTGCTGGCCATGGCGCAGGCGCTGGCCGCGCGCGGTGCCGACTTCACGCTGTGCGTGTTCGCGCGCAGCGAGGAGCACCTGGCCTTCGCCGAGGCGCTGCACGCGCCCGCGCTGGCACCGCACCTGAAGCTGCACCTCGACCAAGGCGATGCGACGCAGCGCATCGACCTGCGCGCGCTGCTGGCCGAGCGCGCGCCCGACACGCACCTGTACGTGTGCGGCCCCGGCGGCTTCATGCAGGCGGTGCGCGAGGCCGCCGCGCACTGGCCCGAGGACGCGCTGCACACCGAGTACTTCGCCGCGCCCACCGGCACGGCCGCCGCCACCACCGGCCTGCCCTTCACGCTGAAGCTGGCGCGACGCGGCATCGAGGTGCCGGTGGCGGCCGACCAGACCGCGGTCGATGCGTTGCACGAAGTGGGCATCGACATCCCCGTGTCGTGCCAGCAGGGCCTGTGCGGCACCTGCGTGGTCGAGGGCGACGGCGACGGCGCCGAGCACCGCGACTTCTGCCTCACGGGCACCGAGCGGCGCACCAAGGTGGCACTGTGCTGCTCGCGCGCCAAGGGCCCCGACCTGGTGCTGCAGCTGTGAGCGTGACGGACACCGACAGCGAAGCCCCCGCCACGCGCGGGCGTTCGCGCAAGTACACGCAGGTGCTGGGCCTCATCAACCAGGCCGCCATCGAGGTGTTCGCCAGCGAAGGGCTGGCCGGCGCCTCGACCCAGGCCATCGCCGACAAGGCGGGCCTGTCGAAGGCGCAGCTGCACTACTACATCGAGAGCAAGGAGGCGCTGTACCGCCAGGTGCTGCAGGACATCCTGACCGACTGGATCGTGGTGTTCGGCTTCAGCGACGAGGCCTTCGGCCCGCGCAAGGTGCTGGGCGATCTCATCCAGCGCAAGATGATGTTCTCGTTCGAGCACCCGCTGCGCTCGCGCATCTTCACGGCCGAGATGATGCGCGGCGCGCCCGTCATCAACAGCATGATGGACACGAGCAAGCAGCGCACCGACCAGGCCGCCGCCGTGATCCAGAACTGGATGAACCAGGGCCTCATGGACAAAGCCGACCCGATGCTGGTGCTGTTCCACATCTGGGCCGTGACGCAGTTCTATGCCGACCACGCCACCCAGGCCGCCTACTACCGCAACACGGCGCAACAGGGCGACGACAAGGACCGCCGCTACCTGATCGAGCAGGTGACGGAGTTCCTGCTCAAGGGCGCGGGCGTCAAGTAGCCGCGCGCTGCGGCAGGTACATCGTGGCTTCCACCTCGACGAGCACCTCGTCGCCCGGCAGGAAGCGCGACACCTCGACCACCGTACTCACCGGCGGCTCGCCCGGATAGAACAGGCCGCGCACGCGGTTGTAGAAGGCGTAGTGCGGCAGGTGGCGGAAGTACTGCACCAGCTTCACCACGTCCTCCATGGTGCCGCCGTGCTCGGCCGCGATCTGGCGGATGCGCTCCAGCACGAACCAGCTCTGTGCCACGATGGGCGCCTCGAAGATGTCGACCGACATCTGGCCCGTGGCATAGCCCACGCCCTGCAGCGCGGTGCGGGCTTCTTCCGGGATGGCGTCGTAGCCCGCCACCGCACGGCGCGTGGCCGGGTCGACGGCGACCACGCCGCTCATGAAGACGAAATCGCCGACGCGCTTGGCGGCGGCATAGTTGGCCATCGGCTTGCCCATGCTCATGGTGTGTTCTCCAGTGCCCGGCCTGCGCGGTAGACGGTGCGTTGCCGTCCGCGCGGGCCGATGAGTTCGTGTTCGTCTGTGGCGGCCAGCACCACCAGGTCGGCCGGGCAGCCCGGTGCGATGCGGCCGTCCCACGCGAGGCCCAGCGCTTTCGCGGGGTTCACGGTGATGGTGTCGAGCCAGTCGGCGGCGGGCGCCAGGTGCGCCATCTGGACGCCCAGGCCGAAGGTCTCGAGCAGGTCGTAGCTGCCGTAGGGATAGAAGGCGTCCTGCACGTTGTCGGTGGCCAGGCTCGCGCGCAGGCCGTGCGCCGCGGCCTCACGGATGCGCGTGATGCCGCGCGCCACGGGCGTGCGGTCCCACGCACCCTGCAGGTAGAGGTTGGTGGTCGGCAGCGCGACGAGGTGCAGTCCGGCGCCGGCGCACAGCGTGAGCGTTTCGGCGGCCACGGCATCGTCCTGCACCGAGAGCGAGCAGGCGTGGCCGCAGACCACGCGGCCCTTGAAGTCGCGCGCGCGCACCAGCTGCGCGATGCTGCGCAGGCCGCTGGCGTCGGTGTCCAGGCCTTCGTCGACGTGGAAGTCCAGCCCCAGCCCGTGCTGCTGCGCGAGGTCGAACACGCGGCCCAGCTTGGCGAAGAGGCCGTCGTTGCGGTAGATGAAAGCGCCCAGCGAACCGCCCGCGCGCTTCACGTCGCGCGCGATGCGCTCGCCGGCGGCGAGGTCGGCGAACACGTCGAGCGGCACGAGCGCGACGAACTGCAGCTCGATGCGGCCCGCCCATTCCTCGCGCAGCGCCTCGAACACAGCCAGCGCGGCCGGCGGCTCGGGCTCGACCCAGTCGAGGTGCGTGCGCAGCGCGCGCGTGCCGGCGCGCCAGGCCTCGTGCAGCGCGCGCTCCATGCGCAGGCGCAGCGAGGCGCCGGTCCAGCTCGCGCGGTGGCGGCCCATGCGCTCGATGGCGGTGAACAGGTCGCCCTGCGCGGCGCCGACGTCCTGCACGGTGAAGTTCTTGTCGATGTGCGCGTGCGCCTCGACGAGGGCGCTCAGCAGCGTGCCGCGCGCCTGCGTCTGCGAGGCGCTGGGCGCGATGGCCGCGACCTTGTCGCCCTCGATCGTGACGTCGAAGACCTGCACATCGCCCGCTGCTGCGAAGCCCCGCAGCGGCGCGGGAATGCGCAGCGCTTCGAGCGTCGTCATGCGCGCTGGCGCCAGTCGCGCAGCCAGCCCAGGCCGGCCGAGGTGCCGCCGGGTTCCATGCCGCGGCGCGGACGGTATTCGCAACCGACCCAGCCTTGCCAGCCGCACTGCGCCGACACCTCGTCGATCACGCCGAAGAGGTAGTCGTAGTTCTGCTCGCCCACATCGGGCTCGTGGCGCTCGGGCACGCCCGCGATCTGCAGGTGGCCGACACGGCCGGTCGGCAGGTACTGGCGCAGCTTCATCGCCACGTCGCCTTCGACGATCTGGCAGTGGTACAGGTCCATCTGCACCTTGAGGTTGGCGGCGCCCACGGTCTCGACGATCTGGTGCGCGTGGTCCTGCCGGTTGAGAAAGAAGCGCGGGATGTCGCGCGTGTTGATCGGCTCGATCAGCACGTCGCGCCCGGCCTTCGCGGCCTCGGCCGCGGCCCAGCGCAGGTTCCCGACATAGACGGCCTCTGCCGCCTCGCGCGTGAGGCCTTCGGGCACGAGGCCGGCCATGACGTGGATGCGCGGGCAGTCGAGCGCCACGGCGTAGTCGATGGCCTTGGCGATGCCTTCGCGGAACTCGCCCTCGCGCCCCGGCAGGCAGGCCAGGCCGCGTTCGCCGCCGGCCCAGTCGCCGGGCGGTCCGTTGAACAGCACCTGCTGCAGGCCGTTGTGCTTCAGGCGCGCGACGATGTCTTCCTTGCTGAAGTCGTAGGGGAAGAGGTACTCGACGGCCTGGAAGCCGTCTTTCGCGGCGGCGTCGAAGCGGTCGAGAAATGCGAGCTCCGGATAGAGCATCGAGAGGTTGGCGGCGAATTGGGGCATGGGGTGTTTGTACTACCAGCGCGCACCGAAAGTGCGGCGCAGTTCATCGATCTGGTCGGGGGCGAGCGGTGCGGGCCGGGTGGCCTGCGTGAGCATCTGCAGGCGGGCGGTTTCTTCCAGCTCTTCGAGCACGGCCATCGCGGCGGCCGGCGTCTCGTGCCAGACGTTGGGGCCCAGGCGCGCGAGCATCGCCGCGCGGATCGGGGTGCCGGCCGCGCCATAGCGCGCGATGGTCTGCGCCACCTGCTCGGCCGCCTCGGGCGCGCCGGGGCGGTGGTACGGGATGACCGGCACATGGCCGACCTTCATCACGAAGTAGGGCGTGAGCGCGGGCAGCAGTTCGGCTTGCGGGTTGCCCAGGGTCAGGGCCACGCAGTGCGTGCTGTGCGTGTGGATCACGCAGGCCGTGGCGGCATCGAAGCTGCGCGCGGCGGCGTAGATGCGCGTGTGCAGCGCGATGGTCTTGCTGGCGCGGTCGCCGCCGGTCTGCTGGCCCTGCGCGTCGAGCCGTGCGAGCCGCGCGGGGTCGAGAAAGCCCAGGCAGGCATCGGTCGGCGTGATGAGAAAACCGTCGTCCAGCCGCACGCTGATGTTGCCGGCCGTGGCGTGCACGTAGCCGCGCTCGAACAGGCTGCGGCCGACGCGGCAGATTTCGTCGCGGGCTTCGTTCTCGGTCATGCGAGCACTGTAAAAGCTTTGGTGAAGAAATCGTCGCTGCCGAAGTTGCCCGACTTCAGCGTGATGTGCAGCCCCGCTTCGGGCGCCGCATCGCAGCGCGCATGGCACCACGGCACGCCCGGGTCGATCTGCGGACCGATCTGCATCTGCGCGATGCCCAGCGCCTGCACGCAGGCACCCGAGGTCTCGCCGCCGGCCACCACCAGCTGGTGCACGCCGCGCTCGACCAGGCCGCGCGCAATGGCGGCGATGGTGCGTTCGACCATCGCACCGGCTTCTTCCACGCCGAGCCGCCCCTGCACCGACTTCACGGCGCCGGCTTCGGCGGTCGAGTAGACGAGCACAGAACCCTTGTCGATGAGCGGTGCGGCCCAGGCCAGCACTTCGGCCGTCACGTCCACGCCCGCCGCGATGCGCAGCGGGTCGATCGCCATGGCCGCGCCACCGCGCTGGATGAAGTCGAGCACCTGCCGGTTGGTGGCCAGCGAGCAGCTGCCCGACACCACCGCCGTCTTGCCGCCGGCCTTCGGCAGCGCGCTGGCCTGCGACGACGGCGCGAGGCCGAAGTTGGCCGGCAGGCCGATGGCCACGCCCGAGCCCGCCGTGAGCAGCGGCAGCTTGGCGAGCGCCGGGCCCATGCGCAGCAGGTCGTCGTTCGAGACGGCGTCGACGATGGCGATCGACACGCCTTCGGTCTTCAGCTGCGCGATGCGTTCTTCGATGGCCGCTGCGCCGCGTGCGACCACCGCGTGGTCGATCAGGCCCACCTTGCGCGTGCACTGCGCCTGCAGCACGCGCACGAGGTTCGGGTCGGTCATCGGCGTGAGCGGATGGTTCTGCATGCCGCTCTCGTTGAGCAGCACGTCGCCCGCGAACAGGTAGCCCTTGAACACGGTGCGCTTGTTGTCGGGGAAGGCGGGCGTGGCGATGGTGAAGTCGCATTGCAGCGCATCCATCAGCGCCTCGGTCACGGGGCCGATGTTGCCTTGGGCCGTGCTGTCGAAGGTGGAGCAGTACTTGAAGTAGATCTGCTGCGCGCCCTGCGCCTGCAGCCAGCGCAGCGCTTCGAGCGACTGCGCGATGGCCTCGGCCGGCGCGATGGTGCGCGACTTGAGCGCGACCACGACCGCGTCCACGTCGGCATCGAGCGGGCCGGCGGGCACGCCGATGGTCTGCACCACGCGCATGCCGGCGCGCACGAGGTTGTTGGCCAGGTCGGTGGCGCCGGTGAAGTCGTCGGCGATGCAGCCGAGCACGAGCTTCGCCATCGCTCAGCCCTTCAGCGCCAGCGTGACCGCCTGCGCGTTCTCGCGCACGTAGTCGCGCAGGATGGCGTCGAAGCTGGCGTCGGCCTTCAGGCCCAGCGCCTCGGCGCGCGCCGCGTGGATGCGGCTGGGCCAGCTGGTGACGATCTTCGCGATGGCGGCGTCGGGTTCCCAGTCGATGAGGGCGGTGGCCTCGGTGCCGGCGATGCGCTCGAGCGCCTGCGCCATCTCGCGCACGGTGGTGGTCAGCGCGGGCAGGTTGACGGCGGTGCGCGCGCCCCATTCGGCGGCGCCGGCGGTGGCCGCGCGCACGATGCCGCCGACGGTGTTGCCGGGCGAGGCCAGCGCGACCGGCGTCTCGGGCGCCACGGGGCAGCGTGCGCGCACGCCGGCCAGCGGCTCGCGCAGCATGCCGCTCAGGAAGCTGGAGGCCGCGCCGTTCGGACGACCCGGGCGCACCGACACCGTCATGAGCCGCACGTTGCGGCCCTGCACGAAGCCCTTGCGCGTGTAGTCGGCCACGAGCTGCTCGCCGATGAATTTCTGGATGCCGTAGCTGTTCTGCGGCGTGGGCAGCGTGGTGTCCTCGATCACCGCGGGCAGGCGCTGCTCGGGCGAATCGCCGAACACGGCGACGGAGCTGGAGAACACGAACACGGGCGCATGGCCCGCGCTGCGGCAGGCGTCGAGCAGGGCGCGCGTGGTGTCCAGGTTGCTGCGCATGCCGAGGTCGAAGTCGGCCTCGCACTCGCCGCTCACGGCGGCGGCGAGGTGGAACACGGCGTCGGTGTCGGCCAGCGGCAGCGCGCCGTTGGCGGCTTGCTCGTACAGGTCGCCCTGCACGAACTGGATGCGCGCGTCGGCGGCGAGATCGGCGGGCGGCGGCACGCGGTCGGCGAGCGTGATGCGTGCGATGTCTTTCGCCGCGCCGCCGGCCAGTGCGAGCGGGCCGCCGGCGAGCAGGGTGCGGGCGAGGCGGGCGCCGAGGAAGCCGCAGCCGCCGGTGATGAGAACGTTCATGGTGTGTGTCTTTCCTGGGTCGGTGGAGCGCTGTCGCTCGATGCTATTTTTTCCCGGCGGGCAGTTCGATGCCCGGGAAGATCTTGATGACCGCGCTGTCGTCCTCGCGCGCGAAGCCGGCCGTGGAGGCCTGCATGAACATCTGGTGCGCGGTGGACGACAGCGGCAGCGGAAACTTGCTGGCGCGCGCCACGTCGAGCACCAGGCCCAGGTCCTTCACGAAGATGTCGACGGCCGACAGCGGCGTGTAGTCGCCCGCCAGCACGTGGGCCATGCGGTTCTCGAACATCCAGCTGTTGCCGGCGCTGTGGGTGATGACCTCGTACAGCGCATCGGGGTTCACGCCCTCGCGCAGGCCCAGTGCCATGGCCTCGGCCGCGGCGGCGATGTGCACGCCGGCCAGCAGCTGGTTGATGACCTTCACCTTGCTGCCCGCGCCGGCCGAATCGCCCAGGCGGTAGACCTTGGCGGCCATCGCATCGAGCATCGCGCCGGCCTTCTCATACGCCGCGGGCGTGCCGGCGGTCATCATCGTCATCTGGCCGCTCGCGGCCTTGGCGGCGCCGCCGGAAATGGGCGCGTCGAGGTACAGGATGCCTTGCTGCGCCAGGCGCGCTTCGAGCGCCACCGACCAGTTCGGGTCGACGGTGGAGCACATCACGAACAGGCTGCCGGGCTTCATCGACGCCGCGCAGCCGGGCGTGGTGCCGTCGCCGAACAGCACCGATTCGGTCTGCGCCGCGTTGACGACCACGCTGACCACGATGTCGCACTGCGCACCGAGCGCGGCCAGCGTGTCGCAGGCCGTGCCGCCTTCGCGCGCGAAGGCTTCGGCGACGCCGGGGCGCACGTCGAACACATGCGGCGCATGGCCCGCGCGGCGCAGCGATTGCGCCATGCCGCTGCCCATGGCGCCCAGGCCCACGAGGCCGACGACGGGGGTGGTGTTGGAAGAAGAAGTCATGTCGTGCGTCCTTCGATCAGCGATTGACGAGTTGCTTCGGGGTGAGCCACACGCCGATGGCGCCGAGCACCAGCGCGCCGGCCAGTACGTACATGCCGATCTGCGTGCTGCCCGTGAGGTCCTTCAGGTAGCCGATGAGGTACGGGCTCACGAAGCCCGCGAGATTGCCCACCGAGTTGATGACCGCGATGCCCGCCGCCGCCGCCGTGCCCGAAAGGAAGGCGGTGGGCAGCGACCAGAACAGCGGCGCGCAGGTGAGCACGCCGGCCGCGGCGAGCGACAGGAAGGTCAGCGACACGACCGTGTTCTGCGTGTACGAGGCCGCGACCGTGAAGCCCACGGCACCCATCATCGCGGGGATGATCAGGTGCCAGCGGCGCTCGCGGCGCGCGTCGGCGCTGCGCCCGAACAGGTTCATCGCGACGATCGCGCACAGGAACGGAATGGCGCTGAGCAGGCCGATGTTGAAGTTGCCCTGCACGCCCGTGGCCTTGACCAGCGTGGGCAGCCAGAAGGTCAGCGCGTACTGGCCCATGACGAAGGCGAAGTAGATGAGCGCCATCCACCACACGCGCGCGTCGCGGAACATCGCGCCCACCGAATGCGGGCCCTTGGCGCCGTGCGCCTGGTCGCGGTCGACCTCGCGCTGCAGCAGGTTCTTCTCTTCAGGCGAGAGCCAGCGTGCGTGCTTGATGCCGTTGTCCAGGTAGAACAGCACCATCACGCCCACCAGCACGGCAGGAATGGCTTCGATGATGAACATCCACTGCCAGCCGTGCATGGCCGACACGCCGTGGAAGGCGTCCATGATCCAGCCCGACAGCGGGTTGCCGAAGATGCCCGCCACGGGAATCGCCGACATGAACACCGCGATGATCCGCGCGCGCCGGTGCGACGGGTACCAGTGCGTCAGGTACAGGATCACGCCGGGGTAGAAGCCCGCCTCGGCCACGCCGAGCAGGAAGCGCAGGATGTAGAAGCTGGTCGGCGTTTCCACGAACACGAAGCAGGCCGACAGCAGGCCCCAGGTGATCATGATCCGCGCGATCCACACGCGTGCGCCCACGCGGTTGAGCAGCAGGTTGCTGGGCACTTCGAACAGGAAGTAGCCCAGGAAGAAGATGCCGGCACCGAGGCCGAACACGGTTTCGCTGAAGCCGAGGTCCGCGCCCATCTGCAGCTTGGCGAAGCCGACGTTCACGCGGTCGAGGTACGCGACCACGTAGCACAGCATCAGGAAGGGCACGAGGCGCCAGAACACCTTGGCGTAGGCGCGTTTTTCGAGCGCGGCGTCGGGCGCGTCAGCCGCGAGGGGCGCGCCGGCCTGGAGGGTGGAAGTCATTGGGAGGGAGTCCGCTGGATGAAAAAACGGGGCCGTCCCGTCACCCTGCGGCGCGGTCGCCCCTTACTTGTCAGGTCATCATACAAATTTAAGACAAGTTCCCGGATACGGGATAACCCGCACATCCTGGCCTCTCCAACAAATTGTGAGCGTGGGCTTACTTGCCCGCAGGCCAGCCTTCGACCAGGGGGCGGGCGAGCTGGGCGCCTTCCTGCTGCCAGAAGGCCGGGTCGGCCTGCTCGATGCGGCGGATGGCGTTGTCCATGTGGGCCTTGGCGGCCTCGCGCGCGGCCAGCGGGTCGCCGGCGTCGATGGCCTCGACGATGCGCGCGTGCTCCTGCGCCACTTCGCGCACGAAGTCGGCGCGGCGCGCCTCGTTGGCGCGCGTGACGCGGGTGGCGCCATGCAGGAACTGCCGCAGGTACTGCAGCGTCCCGATGAGGAAGGGGTTGCGCGCGGCCTCGGCGATGGCGCGGTGAAAGCGCACGTCCTCGTCGGCGCCGTTGCCCCCCATCGACACCGCCGCGTGCAGCGCATCGATGGCGTCGCGGATGCGCAGCATGTCCTCGGGCGTGCGGCGCTCGGCCGCGAGCGCGGCCACCTCGGCCTCGAGCGCGCGGCGCAGCTCGACCATCTGCACCACCGCTTCGCGCGAGGCCACGTGCGGCATCTCGAAGCGCAGCGGCTCCACACCGGCAGCGCGCACGTACACGCCGCTGCCCTGGCGCGAATCGACCAGCCCGAGCGACTTGAGTCGCGACACCGCCTCGCGCACCACCGTGCGGCTCACGCCGAACTGGGTGGCCAAGGCGGTCTCGGTGGGCAGCCGGTCGCCTTCCGACAGGCGCCCGCTGCGCACCTCGGCCACGAGCGCTTCCGCCACCTGGTCGGCCAGGCGGACGGCGGGAGCAAGGGACTGGAAGCGGGCGGTCATGGGCGCGGGAAGGCGGTGGGGCCTGCGACTCTAACGCAGGCACCGCACCGTCACGCCGCATGGCCGCGCTGGCGCTGTCGTCAGGCGCCGAGCGCGTGCCGCGCGGCCCGCGCGATGCTCGCCGCGTCCACGCCGAAGAAACCGCGCAGCGCGGCGCGCGTGTCGCTGCGACCGAAGCCGTCGGTGCCCAGCGTGAGGTAGCGGCGGCCTTCGGGCAGGAAGGCGCGCACGCTCTCGGGCAGGGCGCGCACGTAGTCGGTGGCGGCGACAATCGGGGCCTTGCTGCTGCCCTTGCCGAGCTGCTGCGCGACGAAGGGCGTGCCGGCGTCTTTTTCGCCGGCCAGCGCGCGCTGCTCGCAGGCCTGGCCGTCGCGCGCGAGTTCGCTCCAGCTCGTGACGCTGAACACCTCGGCCGCGATGCCTTCGTCGGCCAGCTGCTGCGCGGCCTTGATGACCTCGGTGAGGATCGCGCCCGAGCCCAGCAGCGTGACGCTCTGCTTCGCCTTGCCCGATGCCGGCGCATACGTGCCGAAGCGGTAGCAACCGCGCAGGATGTCGGCCTCGGCGCCCGCCGGCAGGTCGGGCTGCGCGTAGTTCTCGTTCATGAGCGTGACGTAATAAAACACGTCCTGCTGCTCGACCATCATCTCGCGGATGCCCGCGTCGACGATGACCGCCATCTCGCCCGCGAAGGCCGGGTCGTAGGCCTTGCAGTTGGGAATGGTCGCGGCCACGAGGTGGCTGCTGCCGTCCTGGTGCTGCAGGCCTTCGCCGCCGAGCGTGGTGCGCCCCGAGGTGGCGCCCAGCAGGAAGCCGCGTGCGCGCTGGTCGGCCGCGGCCCAGATGGCGTCGCCCACGCGCTGGAAGCCGAACATCGAGTAGTAGATGTAGAACGGCAGCATCGCCAGGCCGTGCACGCTGTAGCTGGTGGCCGCGGCCGTCCAGCTGGCGATGGCGCCGGCCTCGCTGATGCCCTCTTCGAGGATCTGGCCGTCGGTGGCTTCGCGGTAGCTCAGCACCGAGCCGATGTCTTCCGGCGCATAGCGCTGGCCCACGCTCGAATAGATGCCGACCTGCTTGAACAGGTTGGCCATGCCGAAGGTGCGCGCCTCGTCGGCCACGATGGGCACGATGCGCGGGCCCAGGGCCTTGTCCTTCATGAGGTTGCCCAGCATGCGCACGAAGGCCATGGTGGTGCTCATCTCCTTGCCGGCGGCGGCCGTGGCGAACTGCGCGTAGGCCGCGATGTCGGGCTTGGGCACGACGTCGCACGCGGTCTCGCGGCGCGGCATGGCGCCGCCGAGCGCCTCGCGGTGCTGGCGCAGGTAGCGCATCTCGGCGCTGTCTTCCGCCGGGCGGTAGAAGTCCATCGCGGTGGCCTGCGCGTCGGTGAGCGGCAGGTTGAAGCGGTCACGGAACTCGATGAGGTCGACGTCGCCCATCTTCTTGTGCGAGTGCGTGGTCATCTTGCCCTGCGCGGCGCTGCCCATGCCGTAGCCCTTCTTGGTGTGGGCCAGGATCACGGTGGGCTGGCCCTTGTGGGCAGCAGCGGCTGCGTACGCGGCATGGATCTTCACGAGGTCGTGGCCGCCGCGCTTCAGGCGGTCGATCTGCTCGTCGGTCATGCCTTCGGCCAGGCGCGCGAGTTCGGGGTTCTGGCCGAAGAAGTTGTCGCGGTTGAAGCGGCCGTCCTTGGCGGCGAAGGTCTGCATCTGGCCGTCGACGGTTTCCGCGAACACGCGCGCGAGCGCGCCGCTCACGTCCTGCGCGAACAGGCCGTCCCAGTCGCTGCCCCACACGAGCTTGACGACGTTCCATCCTGCCCCGGCGAAGAGCTTTTCGAGCTCATCGATGATGCGGCCGTTGCCACGCACCGGGCCGTCCAGGCGCTGCAGGTTGCAGTTGACGACCCACACGAGGTTGTCGAGCTTTTCGCGCGCGGCGAGCGTCAGCGCGCTCATCGATTCGGGCTCGTCCATCTCGCCGTCGCCGAACACACCCCACACCTTGCGGCCTTCGCAGTTCAAGAGGTTGCGGTGCGTGAGGTAGCGCATGAAGCGCGCGTGGTAGATCGAGCTGATCGGGCCGATGCCCATCGAGCCGGTGGGGAACTGCCAGAAGTCCGGCATCAGGTACGGATGCGGGTAGCTGCACAGCCCACGCGCGCCGCTGCCGTCGGTGAAGGCCGGCGCGGTGAGTTCCTGGCGGTAGTGGTTCAGGTCTTCTTCGCTCAGGCGGCCTTCGAGGTAGGCCCGCGCATACACGCCGGGCGCGCTGTGCGGCTGGAAGAACACGAGGTCGCCGCGGTGCGCCGGGCTGCGCGCATGGAAGAAATGGTTGAAGCCGGTCTCGAACAGGTCGGCCGCGCTCGCGTAGCTGGCGATGTGGCCGCCGAGTTCGCCATACGCCTGGTTGGCCTTGGCCACCATGGCGAGCGCGTTCCAGCGCATGAGCGAGGCGAGCTTTTCCTCGACGGCGAGGTCACCCGGGAACGGCGGCTGGTCGGCCGCGGCGATGGTGTTGACGTACGGCGTGGCCAGCTCGGGCTGCCAGCCGATGCGCTGCTGCCGCGCCAGGCGCGCCAGCTCGGCCAGCATCTGGCGCGCGCGCTGCGGACCTTGCGTCTGCGCCAGCGCCAGGAAGGCGTCGCGCCATTCGGCGGTCTCTTCGGGGTCGGGGTCGTGCGACGGCGGCGTGTCGAGCAACAGGGCGCGCATCTGGTCGGCGGAGATCGGGGCGTTCATGTCAGCACTTTAAGCCGCCTTGCGGAAAATTAGCTACCGGCACCTGCGACTTCATGGCTATTCGCAAGCATAAAATGCCGCAAACCAAGCGCTTCACGGAATTTCATGGAACTCGACGCCATCGACCTGCGCATTCTCGACGAGCTGCAACGCGACGGCGCCCTGTCGAACGTCGAACTGGCGCGCCGCGTGCACCTGTCGCCCTCGCCCTGCCTGGCGCGCGTGAAGGTGCTGGAGACCAGCGGCGTGATCGACCGCTACGTGGCGCTCGCGAACGCCAAGGCGCTGGGCCTGGGGCTCAACGTGTTCATCTCGATCAGCCTGACCACGCAGAGCAAGCAGTCGCTGGCCGACTTCGAGCAGCGCATCGCCGAGCACGACGAGGTGATGGAGTGCTACCTGATGACCGGCGACAGCGACTACCTGATCCGCATCGCTGTGGCCGACATGGCGGCGCTGGAGCGCTTCATCATGGAGCAGCTCACGCCGATTCCGGGGATCGAGAAGATCCGCTCGAGCTTTGCGCTCAAGCAGGTCAGATACAAAACGGCGCTGCCGTTGCCAGCAGCGCCGTTGTAATGGGTGCTCCCCCAGGCTTCGCGCACTTCGTGTCGCTGCGCCAACCCCCTCGCCGGGGGCAACACCAGTGGCCCGGCAGAGCCGGTTCCACGGTGTTTCCCGAAGGGGGCTGAGGGCGCTTGGACGCTTACAGGCCGATCAGGCCGCCGTCGTTCTTGGTGATGACCACGGTGGCCGAGCGCGGGCGGGCCGTGCCGCCGTCCGGCCAGTTGCTGATCGGTGCAGCGAGGTCGCCCGTGCCTTCACCCGGATGCTGGATGTTCACGAACAGCGCACGGCCGTCGCCCGACTCGGCGATACCAGTGAGTTCGCAGTCCTTCGGGCCGACCAGGAAGCGGCGCAGGCCTTCCGTGCCGGGGGCCTTGCCCACGAAGGTGTTCTGCGTGCGGGTGATGCTGTTCACGGCGTCGACGTTGGTGATCACCTTCGCGCCGCCGTCGCCCACCTTGCCGGGCAGTGCGGCCAGCAGCATGCAGTTGGTGACGTCGGTGTAGGCGCCGTCGTCGGTCTCCAGCCACAGCAGGCCGGGTGCGGCGTGGCTGAACCACATGCCGTCGGGGCTGGACAGGTCGTTGTCGGCCGTGAGCTGCGAGAGGTTGACGTCGGCCGAGGCCGTCGAGCGCGCTGCGAAGAGGTACACGTCCCACTTGAAGCTCAGCGCGGTCGGGTCGGTGTTGTCGTCCGCGAAGCGCACGATGTGGCCGTTCGGGTTGCCCAGCTGCGACTTGCCGGCGGTGGTCTTGTCGTCGTAGTAGCGCGGGTTGGAGGCGCTGGTCTTGCCGATCGGGCGCGAGCCGGCGTTGGTGTTGGTCAGCGTCACGTAGACGTCGCCGGTCTTCGGGTTGACGGCGGTCCACTCGGGGCGGTCCATCTTGGTCGCGCCGGCGGCGTCGGCAGCCAGGCGGGCGTTGGTCACCACGTCGGCCGCATCGGCGAAGGCGTACTTGTCGTAGCTCGAGGTGATGTTGTTCAGGCCGAACTTGAGCTCGAGCCACACGCCCGTGCCGTCTTCGTTGAAGCGGGCCACGTAGAGGCGGCCGTCGTCCATGTACTTGTCGCCCGAGGCCATGCCGCCGCCGATGTCGGCCGCGTCCCAGTTCTTCGTGGAGACGAACTTGTAGATGTACTCGTTGCGCGAGTCGTCGCCCATGTACCAGACCAGCGGCTTGCCGACCACGACCGGGCCGAGGCAAGCGCCTTCGTGGCCGAAGCGGCCAAGGGCGGTGCGCTTCTTCGGCGTGCTCGTCGGGTTGAACGGATCGATCTCGACCACCCAGCCGTAGGTGTTGTGGCCGTTGCGGTAGTCGTCGGTGGCGGTGGCGCCAATGACTTCGGTGTTCCAGCGGCCGTACTGGCCGTCGGCGGTGTCGGGCGTGACGGTGGCCCAGAGTTCACGGCCGGTGCCGGTCACGCCGTAGCGGCTGAACGAGGCCTTTTCCTTGGTGGTGCGGTTCTTGTCGTCGTTGGCAACGATGCGGCGGAAGTAGCCTGCCCAGTTCTCTTCGCAGGTGAGGTACGTGCCCCACGGCGTGGTGCCGTTGGCGCAGTTGTTGAGCGTGCCGCGGGTCTTGCTGCCGTCGGTCGAGTACTTGGTCTTCAGGTAGTCGGTCTTGGCGGCCGGGCCCGAGAACTGCATTTCAGTGAGCGTGTGGACGCGGCGGTTGAAGCTCGAATCCTGCTTGTAGCTCCAGCTGCTGCCGTTCTTGTTCACCTCGACCACGCTCACGCCGTGCAGGTAGAACTCGCGCGTCACTTCATCGGCGACGGTGCGCACACCGCCCACGATGGTCTGGCCTTTCGGGTGCAGGAACAGCGGCGTGATGGCCTCATGGTTCATCACCAGCAGGCCACGCGACGCGTTGGCCGGGTCCCACTTGTTCGTGGCGTTGACGCCGAAGAAGGTCATGCCGTCGTGGTGGTCGCCGGCGCGGCGGTCGTAGGTGGCCGGATCGTCGGTGCCGTCGTTCTTGTACGCAGCCACGCCGGCAGCGATCGGGTCGCCCAGGCGGTAGAGCACGCTGGCGGTGTAGCCGGCGGGCACGGTCACGACGTCATCGAGACTCTTGGCCACGGGGTTGAAGCCCAGCTTCAGCGGCGTGGGCGACGGTGCGGGGGCCGGCGCGGGCGCGGGAGCCGGTGCGGGCGGAATGATGGGGAAGGCTGCGCCGCCACCACCGCTGCCGCCACCGCAGGCCTGCAGCAGTGCGGCGCCGGCGGTACCGACGCCCAGGCCGAACAGATGGCGGCGGCTCAGGCGCGACGCGACCAGGTCGGTAAAGGACGGGTTCGGGGAATCGTTGGTGCCGACATCGTCGAGATCGACGCCGTTGGCGTCCGTGCGGGTGTTTGCGGTCATGCGCAATATCTTTCGTGGGTTGGGATTGAAACCAGCCCGCGAAGTTAGGCACTTCGCATGACATGCCTGTGAAACGCTCGGCCGTTGGTTGGGGTACGGCGAGATTTCGTCAAAAAACCTTCACGCCCGCGCCACACATTGCAGCGCGGACGCTGCGCCCCTCAGGGCGCCGGCAGTTGCCTCGGCCACAACGCCCACAGCCGCAGCGGCTGGTTCACGCTCGCCGCCAGCCGGCCGGCCTCGGCGCCGGTGCCCGCGAAGTAGTCGGCGCGCACGGCGCCCAGGATGGCGCTACCGGTGTCCTGCGCCACCACCAGCTTCTGCAGCTGCGCGGTCGGGCCGTTCGATGCGAGCCACACCGGCGTGCCGTAGGGAATGCTCTCGCGATCGACCGCGATGGAGCGCCCCGCCGTCAGCGGCACGCCTTGCGCGCCGCGCGGGCCGAAGGCGGCGTCGAGTTCGCTCATGGTCTCTTCGCGGAAGAACACGTAGCGCGGGTTGCTCCACAGCAGCTGCGACACGCGCTGCGGGTTCTGCGCCACCCAGGCCTTGGTGTCGTCGGGCCACTTGCCGACCTTGGCCACGCCCTGGCTCATGAGCCACTGTTGCACGCTGCGGTACGGCTGCTCGTTGGTGGCCGCGTAGGCCACGCGCACCGTGTGCTGGTAGCCGTTGGCCTCGGTGATGCGCAAGCGGCCCGAGCCCTGGATGTGCAGCATCAACGCGTCGATGGGGTCGGCCATCCAGGCGATCTCGCGACCGCGCAGCGCGGCCTGGGCCTCGGGCAGGGTCTCGATCTCCTGGCGCGTGAACCAGGGGCGCTTGGGCACGAGGCCGTCGGGCGCCTGGTACAGCGGCACGCTGAAGCCGGCCGAGGGCACGCGCGAGGCCTCGTACACGGGCTCGTAGTAGCTGGTGAGCTTGCCTTCGCTCTGGCCCGCGAGCGATTCCACGCGGTAGGGCTGCAGCCGGTCGGTCATCCAGCGGCGCTGCTCCTCGGGCGTGGCGATGGCGAGCTGGCGCACCTCGCGGCACAGCGGCGCGAAGGCGGCGTTGGGGCGTGCGCAATTGGCCAGCAGCGCGATCCACGCCTCATGCAGCGGGTCTTCGCTGAAGCCCGGCAGCTCGGACCAGCCCACGGGCACCCAGCGGCTTTTCGGATGCGCGAGCGATCCGGTCAGCGGACCGAGGTCGCGCGGCGGGGTGACGGTGGGTCGGGTGGGGGTGTCG
>NZ_JBWKYW010000043.1:0-57595 GCF_059423965.1 Variovorax sp. GW458-11-26-14-LB1 | reverse complement strand
GGCCGCGCACTGCGCGGCCCCACATTCTTGAAACTTACTTCGAGCGAGCGGCCACGATGGCTTCGGCGACGTTACGGGGAGCTTCAGCGTAGTGCTTGAACTCCATCGTGTACGTGGCGCGGCCTTGCGTGGCCGAGCGCAGCGTCGTCGAGTAGCCGAACATTTCCGACAGCGGGACTTCAGCCTTGATGAGCTTGCCGCCACCGATCATGTCGTCCATGCCCTGCACCATGCCGCGACGGCTGGACAGGTCGCCCATCACGTTGCCGGCGTAGTCTTCAGGCGTTTCGACTTCCACGGCCATCATCGGCTCGAGGATGACCGGGCTGGCCTTGCGGGCGCCTTCCTTGAAGCCGAAGATGGCGGCCATCTTGAACGCCATTTCGTTCGAGTCCACGTCGTGGTACGAACCGAAGTGCAGCGTGACCTTGACGTCGACGACGGGGTAGCCCGCCAGCACGCCTTGCGTCAGTGCTTCCACAACGCCCTTTTCCACGGCGGGGATGTATTCGCGAGGAACCACACCGCCCTTGATGGCGTCGACGAACTCGAAGCCCTTGCCGGCTTCCTGCGGTTCGATCTTCAGGATGACGTGACCGTACTGGCCCTTACCACCCGACTGGCGAACGAACTTGCCTTCGGCTTCTTCGACGGTCTTGCGGATCGTTTCGCGGTAAGCCACTTGCGGCTTGCCCACGTTGGCTTCCACGCCGAATTCGCGCTTCATGCGGTCCACGATGATTTCGAGGTGCAGTTCGCCCATGCCGGAGATGATGGTCTGGCC
This sequence comes from Variovorax sp. GW458-11-26-14-LB1, assembly GCF_059423965.1. Lineage (NCBI taxonomy): Bacteria > Pseudomonadati > Pseudomonadota > Betaproteobacteria > Burkholderiales > Comamonadaceae > Variovorax > Variovorax sp. GW458-11-26-14-LB1. The sequence continues at coordinate 56,811 of NZ_JBWKYW010000043.1, read as the reverse complement.
GGATTCTTCGTCGGTGCGCACGCGGAACGACGGATCTTCCGAAGCCAGGCGCTGCAGGGCGATGCCCATCTTTTCCTGGTCGGCCTTGGTCTTGGGCTCGACGGCCTGCGAGATCACGGGCTCGGGGAATTCCATGCGCTCCAGCGTGATCATGGCGTTCGGGTCGCACAGGGTTTCGCCCGTGGTGACGTCCTTCAGGCCCACGCAAGCGGCGATGTCGCCGGCACGGATTTCTTCGATTTCGAGACGTTCGTTGGCGTGCATCTGCACGATACGGCCGATACGTTCTTTCTTGCCCTTGACCGGGTTGTAGACGGTGTCGCCCTTGCTCAGAACGCCCGAGTACACGCGCACGAAGGTCAGCTGGCCGACGTACGGGTCGGTCATGAGCTTGAATGCCAGCGCCGAGAACTTCTCGCCGTCGTCAGCCTTGCGGGTCACGTCCTGTTCGTCGTCGTCCGTGCCGTGCACCGGAGGAATGTCCAGCGGCGAAGGCATCAGTTCGATCACGGCGTCGAGCATGCGCTGCACGCCCTTGTTCTTGAACGCGCTGCCGCACAGCATCGGCTGGATTTCGCCGGCGATCGTGCGCGTGCGCAGACCGTGGGTGATTTCCTCGAGCGTCAGGTCACCTTCTTCAAGGTACTTGTTCATCAGCTCTTCCGACGCTTCGGCCGCGCTTTCGACCATCTTCTCGCGCCATTCCTTGGCCAGCTCGACCAGCTCGGCGGGGATCTCGCGCGTTTCGAACTTCATGCCTTGCGAGGCTTCGTCCCAGAAGATCGCCTTCATCAGACGCAGGTCGACCACGCCCTGGAACTTGTCTTCGGCACCGATCGGGATCACGATCGGCACGGGGTTGGCCTTCAGGCGGTCGACCATCATCTGGCGAACGCGGAAGAAGTTGGCGCCGATGCGGTCCATCTTGTTGACGAACGCCAGACGCGGCACCTTGTACTTGTTGGCCTGACGCCAGACGGTTTCCGATTGGGGCTGCACGCCGCCGACCGAGTCGTACACCATGACGGCGCCGTCCAGCACGCGCATCGAGCGCTCGACTTCAATGGTGAAGTCCACGTGGCCGGGGGTGTCGATGATGTTGATGCGGTGCTCGGGCAACGAGTGGTCCATGCCCTTCCAGAAGCAGGTCACGGCAGCCGAGGTGATCGTGATGCCACGCTCTTGTTCCTGCTCCATCCAGTCGGTCGTTGCCGCGCCATCGTGCACTTCGCCGAGCTTGTGGGTCACGCCCGTGTAGAACAGGATACGTTCGGTGGTGGTGGTCTTGCCGGCGTCGATGTGCGCGGAGATACCGATGTTGCGGTAGCGCTCGATGGGGGTCTTGCGGGACATGATGTACTTTCGGGTTTAAATGCGTTGAGCGCTGGGCGTCGAGCACGGACGATTTCGCCCGGTACTCAACCCCCAACGCTCAAGAGACGTGTGTTTTTTAGAAGCGGAAGTGGCTGAAGGCGCGGTTGGCTTCTGCCATGCGGTGCACTTCGTCGCGCTTCTTCATGGCACCGCCACGGCCTTCCGTGGCTTCCATCAGTTCGTTGGCCAGACGCAGGGCCATCGACTTCTCACCGCGCTTGCGGGCAGCTTCCTTGATCCAGCGCATCGACAGGGCGAGGCGACGGACAGGACGGACTTCGACCGGCACTTGGTAGTTCGCACCACCAACGCGGCGCGACTTCACTTCGACCATCGGCTTCACGTTGTTGATGGCAACGGTGAACGCTTCGAGGGGGTCCTTGTCCGGGTTCTTCTTCTCGATGAAGTCGAGGGCACCGTAAATGATGCGCTCGGCAACAGCCTTCTTGCCGCCTTCCATGATCACGTTCATGAATTTGGACAGCTCGACATTGCCGTACTTGGGATCCGGCAGGATTTCACGTTTGGGGACTTCGCGACGACGTGGCATTTTTCTAACCTCTTTGCTTCAGTTGGCATCGTTTCCGATACCGCGAGAGCCAGTCAGGACTCTCACTTACTCGACCCGACATTGGGTCACTTCGTTCGACAAGCCCGCCAAGGCCATCGAACACCGCTTGTTTTCTGACAGGAAGGCTTAAGCCTTCTTGGGACGCTTCGCGCCGTACTTGGAACGCGACTGCTTGCGGTCTTTCACGCCTTGCAGGTCGAGCGAACCGCGCACGATGTGGTAACGCACACCGGGCAAGTCCTTGACACGACCGCCGCGAACCAGCACGACGCTGTGTTCTTGCAGGTTGTGGCCTTCGCCGCCGATGTAGGAGATGACTTCGAAGCCATTGGTCAGACGGACCTTGGCAACTTTACGAAGCGCCGAGTTGGGCTTCTTGGGCGTCGTGGTGTAGACGCGGGTGCAGACACCGCGACGTTGCGGCGAGTTCTGCATGGCAGGGCTCTTCGAATTGATCTTTTCGACCGTTCGACCCTGACGCACCAGTTGATTGATGGTTGGCATGAATGAATTAGTCCCAAAACAACCCAGCCTTGGTGGTGAAACCGCCCTTGGTCGTGACTCAAGGAAGCCGGGAATAACGAAAACGTGAAACCCTTCGGAAAATTCCGAAAAGCCCACGAGTATAGCAGGCAGGTCTGAAATGGCAATGTCAGGCGCCTGGAGCGCCCGCCACCACCCGTTTCAGCCCTCTTTTTCCTGTCTCTTACTTGATCCAGAGACGCACGGCGTCCCAGGCGCGGCCGAAGACGCCGGCCTGCTCGACCGGCTCCAGGGCGACCAGCGGCACGTCCGCCAGGGGCTGGTCGTCCAGCGTGACCTTGAGCGAGCCGACGGCCTGGTACTTGGTGAACGGCGCGACCAGCGGGTCGGGGCGCGACACCTGCGTCTTGATCTTGCTGGCGGACCCGGTCGGCACCGCGACCACGATGGCCTCGGGGCGGCCCAGCTTCAGCACGTTGGCCTTGCCCTTCCAGACGGCGGGCGTGGCGGCGGGCTGGCCGGCTTCGAACAGGCGCACGGCGTCGTAGGCCGTGTAACCCCAGTTCAGCAGCTTTTGCGACTCGTTGGCGCGCACGGCTTCGCTGCTGGCGCCCAGCACGATCGACAGCAGGCGGCGGCCGCCGGTCAGGTTCGGGAAGTCGCGCTTGGCGGTGGCGATCATGCAGTAGCCGGCGGCGTCGGTGTGGCCGGTCTTCAGGCCGTCGACGGTCGGGTCGCGGAACAGCAGCAGGTTGCGGTTGGTGTCGTTGGTCGACGGGGTGCCTGGGTAGCGGTACTTCTTGATGGCGTAGTACTTGGCTTCCTCGGGGAAGTCGCGCACCAGGCGCGTGGCCAGGATGCTCAGGTCGCGCGCGGTGGTGGTGTGGCCGGGCGCCGTGAGGCCTTCGGGGTTCTTGTAGGTGGTGTTCTTCATGCCCAGCACCTTGGCCTGGGCGTTCATCATCTCGACGAAGTGCTCCACCGTGCCGCCCACGCCTTCGGCCAGCGCCACCGTGGCGTCGTTGCCCGACTGCACGATCACGCCCTTGATCAGGTCTTCCACCGGCACCTGCATCTTGGGGTCGATGAACATGCGCGAACCGGGCATCTTCCAGGCGCGCGGGCTCACTGGCAGGGTCTGGGTCAGCGTGATCTTCTTGGCGCGCAGCGCGTCGAACGCGACGTACGCGGTCATCAGCTTGGTGAGCGAGGCCGGCTCGACGGGGCTGTCGATGTCCTTCTGCGCCAGGATCTGGTTCGCGGTCACGTCCAGCAGCAGGTAGCTGCGCGCGGCGATTTCAGGCGGGGCCGGCATCTGGGCGGCGGCGATCACGCCAACCGAGGCAGCAGCGGTCAGCACCAGTGCGCGAAGCGCAGTGAAAAAACGATTCATGGAGAGTGTGGGAAGAGGCGAAAACAAGCCTGAAAGGCTTTCATTCGGTGCCCGCGCGCAGATGGCGGGCGACCAGGCTTTTGAGCAGCGGCAATTGTCCGTGAAAGAAATGGCCGCCCCCCGGAATAACCGTGACAGGGAGTGACTGGGGGCGTGCCCAGTCCATCACGGCGGCGAGAGGCACGGTGTCGTCGGCTTCGCCATGGACCACCAGCGCGCGCTCGTGCGCTTCGGCCGGCAGCGTGGCCACCGAGAAACGCGAGGCGGCCGTGCCCACCAGCACCAGTTGCCGCACGTCGCGTGCGGCCCAGAGCTTCTCGGCCGCGCAGCTGGCCACGAACGCACCGAAGGAAAAGCCGGCAATGGCCAATTGGCCTTCGGGCGCGAGCTGGCCGACGACATGCAGCATGTCCTCGAGCTCGCCGCGCCCTTCATCGTGAGCGCCTTCGCTGGCACCGACGCCGCGGAAGTTGAAGCGCACGGCCGTCCAGCCGCAGGACACGAAGGCGCGGGCCAGGGTCTGCACGACCTTGTTGTCCATCGTGCCGCCGAACAGCGGGTGCGGATGGGCGATCACCGCGATGCCGCGCGCGTCGCCCGACGGCAGGTCGCGCTGCACCTCGATCACGCCCGCGGCGCCCTGGAGGCTGATTTTTTCGGTCTGGGAGTTCATGGCGCTGGGGTTGGCTGGGCCGGCGATGCCGGCAACGTGCACGGTACGAGCACGGGGTCCGCGGGAAAGTTCAGCGACCGACGTCGGGCGGCAACACCAGCCGCTCGACGACCTGGCCGTTCTTCAGGTGCGACTCGACGATCTCGTCGATGTCCTCGGCGTCCACGAAGGTGTACCAGACCGCCTCCGGATAGACCACCGCGACGGGTCCGCCCGCGCAGCGGTCGAGGCAGCCGGCCTTGTTGACGCGCACCTTGCCGGGCCCGGCGAGCCCCTGCTCCTTCACCTTGGCCTTGCAGCGGTCGAAGCCTTCCTGCGCGTTGTGCAGGGCGCAGGAGTCTTCGCCGTTCTTGCGTTCGTTCAGGCAGAAGAAGATGTGGCGGCCGTAGTAGCCGGACGGCGCGGCGGGAGTGGTGCTGGGCATCGACCGATTTTATGAGCGCGCTCAGGGCGGCGCCGGACGACGGCGCCGCGACAGCGCGGCCACCACGTAGACCAGCACCGCGAAGGGCCAGCCCCAGCCCAGCCACTGGGCCAGGCCATGGAAGCGGATGAAGCGGCCCTGCTCCCAGGTGGCCAGGGTCTGTGCGAAGTAGGCGCTCTCGGGTGCCTGGTTCAGCAGGCTCAGCTGCAGCACGAGCCCCATGAGCAGCAGCGCCCCGCACAGCCGGCGCGGCGCAAAGAGCAGCAGCACGCCCGCGAACACCGCCGCGGCCAGCCCGACCTGCACCGGCAGATCGAGCCAGGCCCACGCATGCTCGGGGCCGTAGCTCATGGCCGCCGACAGTGCCGAGGCCGCGACGCCCGCGAGCAGGATGAGCGGCAGCAGCACCGCGCGCTGCACCACGTTGCGCGCCACCAGGTAGCCCAGCAGGCACGGCACCAGCGCGCCGAGCATCACGCACAGCAGCTCCACGGCCGGCACCAGCGGCTCCAGCTCGAACTGGCGCACGGGCAGCCAGTCGATGAAGGGCGTGTCGAGCAGCCACTCGGAAATCGTCGTCTCCAGCCGCTCGAACACCTGGCCGAGGCCGAAGGTGACGGCGGCGGGGAACAGCAGCGCAAAGGGCCAGAGCGCGAGCAGCACAAGCCCACCGCGTGCGTCCTCGACGAACCATTGCGAGCGCACGCGGCTCCAGTGCGCGATCGCACCCAGCCGCTCCAGCGCCGCGGCCAGCACCGCGCCGAGCACCGTGCCGGCGGTGTTCAACCCCAGGTCGACGTTGGAAGGAATGCGCGCCGGCAGATAACTTTGCAGCGTCTCCATGGCAAACGCGATCGCCGCGCCCGCCGCCGTGGCACGCAACAGCGCACGCCACACACTGTGACTGCTGCCCGTGCGCAGCACGCTCAGCGCACACAGAAAACCGAAGGGCACGTAGCCCGCCACATTCACCCCGAAGTCGAAACCCGTCCAGTACTTGGGCCAGGGCGCCGACAGGTAGGCCCAGGGCGCGATCCCCTGGTCACGCCAGTCAGCGAAGGGGTACAGGCTGGCATAGACGATCAGCGCCGCATAGGCCAGCGCCAGGGGGAGCGCGGCAGACTTGTGCGGCATGTCTACCGTCACACGGGCTCAGAAGGGCTTCACCACCACCAGGATCACGATGCCCAGCAGCAGCAGCACGGGCAACTCGTTGAACCAGCGGTACCAGCGGTCGCTGCGGCGGTTGCCGCCCGCCGCAAAACGGCGCAGCAGCACGCCGCAGCCATGGTGGTAGCCGATGGCCACCAGCACCAGGGCCAGCTTGGCGTGCATCCAGCCGTTGCCGGGGCCGCGCCCGATGCCGTAGCCCAGCCAGAGCCAGGCGCCGAACACCAGCGCCGGCACGGCCAGGAAGGTGGTGAAGCGCAGCAGCTTGCGCGCCATCAGCAGCAGGCGCTCACGCTCCGCGACCGACTCGGGGGGCACCATCGCCAGGTTGACGAAGATGCGCGGCAGATAGAACAGCCCGGCAAACCAGCTGGCAATGAAAACAATGTGAAGAGATTTGACCCAGAGCATGGCGGCAGTTTAGTGGTGGCTGCACACTGGCCCCTCTTCGGGGCCCTTTGCCAAGGTTTCGGGCAAAAAAAAGCCCGACGTCTTCACGTCGGGCTGGGAAGCCCTTTTGCTGTCACACATCAAGGCACCCGCTCAGGGAGGAAAAGCGGGGAGCGGCAAGCCGCCCGCTTCAGAATTTAACAAAGACGAAACAAGGTTTCAAGCGATTGAGGCAGTTTCTTTGACTTTTACAACAAAAATCTAGAACTTAAGTTCTATTAATTTCCGTAGTTGTCAGACAACTTGCCTCCAGCAGCGCTGGGCTGCGATTTCGCGCTTCAGGCACAATTTTAGATATATGACGTCACCATTTTCCCCGCTCGCGATGTTCCCCGCCGGCCGCCCGCGACGGCTGCGCCGCGATGCCTTCACCCGCAACCTGGTGCGCGAGCATGCGCTGACGACGAACGACCTGATCTACCCGGTGTTCGTGCAGGAAGGCGAGAAGCGCCGCGACGCCGTGCCCTCGATGCCCGGCGTGGACCGCCTGAGCCTGGACCTGCTGCTGCCCGTGGCCGAGCAGTGCGTGCAGGCCGGCATCCCGGTGATGGCGCTGTTCCCGGTGATCGACGCCAGCCTCAAGACGCCCGCAGGCGACGAGGCCTTCAACCCCGACGGCCTGATTCCCCGCGTGGTGGCCGCGCTCAAGGCGCGCTTCCCCGAACTGGGCGTGATGACCGACGTGGCGCTCGACCCCTACACCAGCCACGGCCAGGACGGCCTGCTCGACGACACCGGCTACATCCTCAACGACGCGACCGTTGAAGTGCTTGTGAAGCAGGCACTCACACAATCGCAAGCTGGCGTCGATATTGTGGCACCGAGCGACATGATGGACGGCCGCATCGGCGCGATCCGCACCGCGCTCGAAGCCCGCGGCGACATCCACACGCGCATCATGGCCTACAGCGCCAAGTACGCCAGCGCCTTCTACGGCCCCTTCCGCGACGCCGTCGGCTCGTCCGCCACGCTCGGCAAGAGCAACAAGAAGGTCTACCAGATGGACCCGGGCAACAGCGACGAGGCGCTGCGCGAGGTCGCCATCGACATCGCCGAAGGCGCCGACATGGTCATGGTGAAGCCCGGCATGCCCTACCTGGACATCGTGCGCCGCGTGAAGGACGAGTTCCGCGTGCCGACCTTCGCCTACCAGGTGAGCGGCGAGTACGCCATGCTGAAGGCCGCGGCCCAGAACGGCTGGCTCGACCACGACGCCGTGGTGCTCGAAAGCCTGCTGGCCTTCAAGCGCGCCGGCGCCGACGGCGTGCTGACCTACTTCGCGCTTGACGCCGCCCGGTTGCTACAAAAATAATAGCTACTGCGGCATACCTGCCGCACCTCCACGGCACTTCTGGCGTGGAAGAAGAACCACCGGGGGCGAGTGTCCATGCGCATCTTCGAAATCAGCCGCTCGCAGGTCAGCGAGCACGCCTCGCTGGCGCCGCTGGCCGTGCCGGGCGCCTGCGCCGCCGCCAGCTACCTCTGGATCTCGCTGACGCGCGACGAATTCCGCGCGGCCCAGCCCGAGGTGCAGCAGATCCTGCAGACGCTGTGCCAGACCCAGCTGGTCGACCTGCACGTGGCCGACCTGCTCAACGACCAGCTGCCCTCGCACTACGACTACACCTCGCTGTACGACGTGCTGGTGTTCCGCCGCCTGGCCACGGGCAACGGCCAGGACAGCGCCGAACCCTCACCCTCACCGCCGCAACGCCCGTCGCGCGGCGGCCCGCCGGTGCTGCGCCGCATCGACACCCGCCCGGTCGGCTTCGCGGTGTTCGACCGCGTGCTGCTGTCGGTGCACCCCGAGGACGGCACGGTGCGCGACGCCTTCGCCGCCCGGCTGCTGGCGGCGGCCTCGTCCGACGACCGCGGCACGCCGGCGCTCGACGTGCGCGCCACCTCGGCCCGCCTGCCGGCCAGCCCCGCCGACCTGATGCTGCGCATCGTCAACCTGATCGTCGACGGCTACCTCGACATGCGGCGCGAGCTCACGAAGCAGCTCGACCACTGGCAGACCGAGCTCATCGACCCGCGCAGCCGCTTCACCAACTGGAGCGCGCTGATGGAGGCGCGCCAGTCGCTGCACCGCCTGGACGAGATCTGCGAAGACCAGCGCGCCGCCATGCAGGACTGGATCGATTCGCTCGAAACCCTGCCCGTGCCGCAGGGCGAGACCGCGCAGCGCGAGCGCGACCTGATCATGGTGCGCAGCCGCGACGTGCTGGAGCACATCCAGCGCGTGGTGCACCACGTGCACCGGCTCGAGCAGAACGCCGAGACCGCCGTGCAGATGCACTTCAGCGTCCAGGGCCACCGGGCCAACGACATCATGCGGGTGCTGACCGTGCTCACGGCCATCTTCCTGCCGCTCAACCTCATCGCGGGCATCTTCGGCATGAACTTCGAGTTCATCCCGCTGGTGCACAAGGCGGACGGCTTCTGGATCGCGATGTCGGCCATGCTGGTCATCGCGGTGCTGCTGGTCCTGATCTTCTGGCGCAAGCGCTACCTGGCCCGCACGCGCTGAACGCCCATGAAAAAAGCCACGCAAATGCGTGGCTTTTTTCTGGTCAGCTCTGACCGCCCCGGAAGGCGGCTGGCTTCGCGGCCAATTACTTGGCGACGGCGCCCGAACCTTGCTGGGCTTGAACGCGTGCGTCCATCGGGTTCACCATGGTCGAGATGACCTTGCTGTTGACGCGCGAACCCGAGGTCACGTTCTGGTCGGGAGCGTAGGCGGTGCGGATGGCTTCGGCTTCGACGATCGAACGGTCCTTCGACACGGCCACGGTTTCCGCGCCGCGCGAACCACGCACGACGTTCTGGTTCGGGGCTGCGGCGGTGCGCTGGGCTTCGGCGTTGACTTCGTCGCGGCTCTTGGACGAGATCACTTGGGTCACGCCTTGGTACGTCTCGGCTTGGGCGCCGGTGGCGGCCAGGAGGGTCAGGGCGGCGGCTGCGAAAATGTGCGAGGTCTTCATGTCTGTTCCTTGTGTTCGGCTAGATGGATGTCCACCAGGCTTGCACGTTGGCTCGCCTGTGCGGCGAGTGTCAGCCGGAATTCCTTCGGGAAAACACTCGGTTCAGAGACACGGTGTTTCCTGTAGCGAAACAATCAGTCAACAAAGTCGTGCACGCAAAAAAACCGGGCGCAAGGCGCCTGACTGCTTCCGGCTTACACCAGAACCCCGCGCCGGTCCTATCCGGCAAAACCCCCGAGAATCGGCACACCGCGCTCCCTCGCGAAAAACAACGGGTTTCACTGACATGGACAGTCTCGATCTGATCAAAACCTTCCGGGAAGTCGCTTCGCACGGCAGCTTCTCCCAGGCCGCCAAGCGGCTCGACATGTCGAAGGCCACGGTCAGCAAGTACGTCGCCGAACTCGAAACCCGCTTCGGCGTGCGCCTGCTCAACCGCTCCACGCGTTCCGTGAGCCTCACCGACGCCGGCCAGCTGCTGCTCGAGCGCAGCACGCCGATGCTCGAAATGGTCGAGCTCACCCAGGCCGAGCTGCAGGAGCGCGCCAGCCAGCCCGGTGGCCGGCTGCGCATCTCGGCGCCGCACGGCATGGGCAACGGCGAGTTCCCCGACCTGCTGGCCGACTTCATGCGCCACTACCCCGACGTGAGCATCAGCCTGCAGCTGACCAACCGCACCGTCGACCTCGCCGAGGAAGGCATCGACGTCGACATCCGCAGCGGCCCGGTGGAAGACGCCAACCTCATCGTGCGCAAGCTGCGGCTCATCCACATGGTGGTCTGCGCCTCGCCGGTCTACTGGAAGAAGCACGGCAAGCCCGCGCACCCGCAGGAGCTCGCCCACCACGAGGCGCTGACCCATTCGCTGCTGGGCACGCAGCCCGCGTGGCGCTTCGATGACAACGGCCAGCCGCTGGACGTGCAGGTCAAGAGCCGCATGGACTGCACCGAAGGCGCGCCGCTGATCCGCGTCGCGATGCGCGGCTTCGGCGTGATCTACCTGCCCTCGCTGCTCGTGCAGTCGCACATCGACAGCGGCGAGCTGGTGCCGGTGCTCGAAGGCTATGCGCGCAAGGACATGTGGCTGTCGGCCGCCTACCTGCAACGGCGCCACAACAGCGCGGCGCTGCGCGCACTGCTCGACTTCCTGCAGACCCGGGTCGGGGCCAAGAAATAGAAATGAAAAAGCCCGGCACTGCCGGGCTTTTTTCTTGAAACGTACCGGATCAGCCGACGTGCTTGGCAAAGAAGGCCAGCACGCGTTCACGCGCCGGCTTCGCCGCCTCGGCGTTGTACGAACCGCGCTGGTCGCAGTTGAAGCCGTGGTCGGCCTCGTAGACATGCACTTCCACCTCGGGGTGCGCCTTCTTGAAGGCCTCGATGGTGTCCAGCGGAATCCAGTGGTCGCGGTTGCCGAACTGCGCGAGCACCGGCACCTTCGGCTGGCGTGCGCTTTCTTCCGGCGTCGTCATGCCGCCACCGTAATAAGGTGCGGCAGCGGCCAGGCCCGGCAGCAGGGCCGCTGCGCGCCAGACCAGCAGGCCGCCCCAGCAGTAACCGACGATGCCGACCTTGCCCGCCTTCGAGGCGTAGGCGATCGCGGCTTCGAGGTCCTGCAGCACGCCGGGCGCGGGCAGCGCCTCGACCGCGGTCTTGTAGCCGAAGCCGGTCTTCATGTCGTCGTCGCTGTAGCCCAGCTCGACGCCGGGCTTGACGCGGTGAAAGGTCGACGGCGCCACGGCCAGATAGCCGTCAGCCGCATAGCCGTCGGCCACCGAGCGGATGTGCGAGTTCACGCCGAAGATTTCCGGCACCACCACCACGGCACCGCGCGGCGTGCCCGTGGGCTCGGCCACGTAGGCGGGAAAGGTGAAGCCATCCTTGGCGGTGAGGTCGATGAATTGGCCCATGGGGTTCTCCTGAAACGATGGAATGAAAAAGAAAAAGCGGGTCGGCTTGCGCCGTTACGCGCGCAGCGCCCGCTCGACGAAATCGAGCCGGTCCTGGCCCCAGAAGATCTCGCCGTCGATCACGTAGCTCGGCGCGCCGAACACCTGGATGTCGATCGCTTCCTGCGTGTAAGCCTCGTAACGCTCCTGCACCGCCTGGCTCTGCGATTGCTCGGCGCGCTTGACCGGCAGGCCGCATTCCGCGACCAGGGCTTCGAGCAGGTTCGGGTCGCCGATGTTCCGCTCCTGAACCCACACGGCCGCGAACACCGCCGCGCTGATGCGCATCGCGGCCTCGGTGCCGTCGTGCATGTCGACCGCGATGATCAGCCGCGCCGCATCGTCGCCGGCCACCGGAAAGAACTTCGGCTTCGGGTTCAGCGGCAGGCCCAGGTGCTTCGAGAAGCGCGCCAGCTCGAGCAGCCGGTAGGCCTGGCGCTGCGGTGCGCGCTTGCCCAGCGGCAGCCCGCCCGACACAGGGAACACGCTGCCCATGTCGATGGGCCGCACGCGCACGGTGGCGCCGGCGGCCGCGGCGATGGCGGCAAAGCGGGTATGCCCCAGATAGGTCCACGGGCTCTGTGGCGCAAAGTAATAGTCGATGGTCTTGTGCATTCAGTAACCTCCGTGCTGCGCACTGCGGTGCGAGCTGGCTTGGGGCGGCGCGGTGCTCGCGCTGATGCGCCAGCCCTCGGTGATGTAATCCAGGCCGTCGGTTTTAACTGACGCACAGTTTCTCTGCAGGAGGTGGGATTTGGACCAGGTGCTCTTGATCACCGGCGGTGGGCGCGGCATTGGTGCCGCCACGGCCTTGCTCGCCGCGAAGCGCGGCTACGCCGTGGCCGTGAACTACGCCAGCAACTCGCTGGCCGCCGACGAGGTGGTGCGCACCATCCGCGCGGGCGGCGGCACCGCCATGGCGGTGCAGGCCGACGTGGGCGACGAAGCCCAGGTGCTCGCGATGTTCGCGAAGGTCGACGCCAAGCTCGGGCGCCTCACCGCACTCGTGAACAACGCCGGCGTGGTCGACGTGCAGGCGCGCGTCGACGAGATGAGCGTGGCGCGCCTGGAGCGCATGTTCCGCATCAACGTGATCGGCAGCTTCGTCTGCGCCCGCGAAGCCGTGCGCCGCATGAGCACGAAGCACGGCGGCGAAGGCGGTGCCATCGTCAACATCTCCAGCGGCGCCGCGCGCATCGGCTCGCCCGGCCAGTACGTCGACTACGCGGCCAGCAAGGCAGCCATCGACACCTTCACCATCGGCCTGGCCAAGGAAGTGGCCGACGAAGGCATCCGCGTGAACGCGGTGCGCCCCGGCGTGATCGACACCGACATCCACGCCTCCGGCGGCCAGCCTGGCCGCGCCGCCGAGATGGGCCCAGGCGTGCCGATGAAGCGCAGCGGCACCGCCGAAGAAATTGCCGGTGCCGTCCTGTGGCTGCTCTCGCCCGAGGCCAGCTACACCACCATGGCCCTGCTCGACGTGACCGGAGGACGCTGAGCCATGAGCACTTCCATGGACCTCATCAAGCCGCTGGTCACGCTGGTGGCCATCGTCAATCCGCTGGCCATCGTGCCCTTCTTCATCCACTACACGCAGGACTATTCCGACGCCCAGCGCAAGCGCACAGTGCGCATGTCGGCCTTCAGCGCCTTCGTGGTCATTGCCGTGAGCGCGCTCATCGGGCTGCAACTGCTGTCCTTCTTCGGCATCTCGATCGCGAGCTTCCAGGTCGGCGGCGGGCTGCTGCTGCTCATGAGCTCGATCTCGATGCTCAACGCGCAACCGGCCGAGAGCAAGACCAACGTCGACGAGCTGCGCGCGGTGGAAGTGAAGGCGTCGATGGGCGCCTCCATCGCGGTGGTGCCGCTCACGATTCCGCTGCTCACCGGCCCGGCCGCGATCTCCACGGTGGTGATCTACGCCGACAAGACACAGCACCTGTGGGAGCTGGGGCTGCTGGTCGGCTATGGCGTGGTGGTGGCGCTGGCGACCGCGCTGGCCTTTTCGCTCGCGCAGCCGATCGCGCGGGTGCTCGGCAAGACCGGCATCAACATCATGACGCGGCTGATGGGCCTGATCCTCGCGGCGCTCGCGGTCGAGGTGATGGCCGACGGGCTCGGCAAGCTGTTCCCGATCCTGTCGAAAGTCGCCTGAACAGGTTCGTTCAGGCCAGCATCTTCTCGATGACCTTCCAGTGCGCGGGCTCCACCGGTGTGATCGACAGCCGGTTGCCCTTGCGCAGGATGACCAGATCGGCCAGCTCGGGCCTGGCGCGCAGCTCGGGCAGCGACAGCAGCCGCGTCTTGCGCAGCGCCTGCACGTCGACCAGCAGCCAGCGCGGGTCTTCCTTCTTCGCGCCGGCGTCGTAGTACGGCGACTTCGGGTCGAACTGCGTCGGATCAGGCTGGATGCCGGAGGCCACGCGCGCGATGCCGGCAATGCCGGGCTCGGGGCAGCTCGAGTGATAGAACAGCACGCCGTCGCCGACCTTCATGCCGTCGCGCATGAAGTTGCGTGCCTGGTAGTTGCGCACGCCGGTCCACGCCACGGTGGCATCGGGCGCGGCGAGGGCATCGTCGATCGAGACCTCGTCGGGCTCGGATTTCATCAACCAGTACTGGGGCATGGCGGCAGTCTCGCGAAGGGGATTTCGCGGAATATAGCCGCTCGCCCCCAGTACGGTACCGGGGCGAGCCTCGCTTACGGTGTCACGTAGTCAGACACGACGACCCACTTGCCGTCCTTGATCTGCGACAGCCGCGACTGGTCGTTGCCCAGGCGCTTGGTGGCGGTGTAGGTGCTCTTCGGGCTGCCGAACATGTCGGGCTCGAAGGTGATGCTGTCCATCGCCTTGATGAAGCTGTCAGTCGTCAGGTTCGGGCCGGCCTTGGTGGCGGCCTTGATGAACGAGTCGATGATCACGTAGCCGTACACCGAGAACACGGTCGGGTCTTCGTTGAACTTGGTCTTGTACTTGTTGGCCCAGAAGCGCAGCGGCTGCGACTGCTCGTCGGTGTAGGGGTTCTGCACCGTCATGGTGGCGTACACGCCGTCCATAGCCTTGCCGCCCAGCTTGTGGATCAGATCGGTGTAGGCCGCGCTCGAACCCAGGAAGGTCGGGTTGAAGCCGGTCTTGCGCGACTCGCCCACCGTGCCGATGGTCTCGCGGATGATGGTGCCGAGCACCACGAGGTCGCAGTTGGCGGCCTTCATCTTGGCGACCTGCGAGCTGAAGTCGGTGGCGCCGCGCTTGAACGAGGTCTTCTCGGCCAGCTCCATGCCCGCGGCCTTCAGGCCGGCCTCGGCGCCGCGCTGCACTTCCAGGCCGAACTCGTCGTCCTGGTAGATCGTGCAGACCTTCTTGGCGCCCTTGTCCTTGATCATCTTGGGCAGCGCCAGGCGGATCTGGTCGTAGTAGGTGGCCGCGAACGAATACTTCAGCCGGTTCAGCGGCTCGTACATTTCGCGCGCCGCGGTGATCGGCATGTAGTTGACGACGTTCTTGTCGAACTGCACCGGCATCGCCGCCATGTTCTGCGCCGTGCCGATGTGGCCGGCCATGATGAAGATCTTTTCCTGGTTGACCAGCTTCTGCGCCGCCAGCACCGCCTTCTTCGGGTCGTAGCCCGAGTCTTCGACGAAGAGCTTGAGCTTGCGGCCGTTCAGCGTGCCCTGCTCGTTGAGCTCGTCCACGCGCAGCTGCATGCCGTTGCGCGCCTGCTTGCCGAAGCCCGCCAGCGGACCCGACAGATCCTGGATGGTGCCGATGCGGATCTCGTCCTTGCTCACGCCCTGCTGCTGCGCGGACGCGAGCGTCGCGATCAAGCCCAGCACGGCCAGCGTCGTCAATGTCTTGAGCTTCGTCATAGCGTTGTCTCCTCGGGTTGGCAAAAAAGAGGTCAGCGGTACATGGCGTCGATGCGCTGCGCGTACTTGGTCTGCACCAGCTTGCGCTTGAGCTTCATCGTGGGCGTGAGCTCCTCGTCCTCGGCGCTGAGCTGCGTCTCGAGCAGGAAGAACTTCTTGATCTGCTCGACGCGCGCGAACTTGGCGTTGACGCGATCGATCTCACCCTGGATCAGGTCCTGCACTTCCTGCGTGCGTGTCAGGCTCTCGTAGTTGCTGAACGGCACGTCGTGGTCCTGCGCAAACTTTTCGACGTTCTCCTGGTCGATCATGACGATCACCGTGAGGTAGGGCCTCTTGTCGCCGATCACCACGGCATCGGTGATGTAGAGGCTGAACTTGAGCTCGTTCTCCAGCTCGCTCGGGGTCACGTTCTTGCCGCCTGCCGTGATGATGATGTCTTTCATCCGGTCGGTGATGCGGAAATACCCGTCCTCGTCCATCACGCCCACGTCGCCCGTGTGCAGCCAGCCGTCGGCGTCGATGGTCTCGGCGGTTTTCTCGGGCAGATTCAAATAGCCCATGAAGACATTGGGGCCGCGCACCAGGATCTCGCTGGTGGCCGGATCGATGCGCACCTCGTTGTAGCCCGTGGCCGGGCCGATGGAGCCCGGCTTGATGCGGGTGACGGGCACGGCGGTGGAGGCGCCGCACGACTCCGTCATGCCCCACACCTCGAGCATGGGCACGCCCAGCGCGAGGTACCACTTGACCAGCTCGGGCGAAATGGGCGCCGCGCCGGTCACGAGAAAGCGCGCGCGGTGGATGCCGATGAGCTTGCGCGCGTTGTCCAGCGCCAGCAGCCGCGCGAGCCGGAACTTCAGGCGCAGCCCCGTGCCGATCTCCTGCCCCGCGAGCACCTTGTTGGCAATGGTCTCGCCCACGCCGATGCTCCAGTGGTAGGCGGCCTGCTGCAGCGGGCTGGCCTCCTTCAGCGCGATCATCACGCCCGAATAGAACTTCTCCCACACGCGCGGCACGCCGGTGAACACCGTGGGCGCGATCTCGCGCACGTTCTCGGGCACCGTCTCGGGGTTCTCGACGAAGTTGAGGATCGAGCCCGTGTACATCGCGAAGTACTCGCCGCCCATGCGCTCGGCGATGTGGCACAGCGGCAGGAAGCACATGCGCTCGTCTTTCTCGTCCTGCGCGATGAGCGTGTTGTAGCCGCGTGCGGTGTACACCAGCCCCGCGTGGCTGTGCATGGCGCCCTTGGGCTTGCCGGTGGTGCCCGAGGTGTAGACAAGAATGGCCAGGTCTTCGGGCCGGCAGGCCGCCACGCTGCGCTCCACCGCCTGCGGGTCGCCCGCCAGGTGCGTGCGGCCGAGGGCGCGCAGCGCATCGAGGCTCATCACGCCCGGGTCGTCGAGCTCGCGCAGGCCTTCCATGTCGAACACGACCACGCGGCGCAGGCCGGGCAGGCGGGCGCGCACCTCGAGCGCCTTGTCGAGCTGCTCGTCGTCTTCCACGAAGAGCACCGTGGTGCGCGAGTCTTCGCACAGGTATTGCACCTGCGAGGCGGCGTCGGTCGGGTAGATGCCGTTCGACACACCGCCGCAGCTGAGCACGGCCAGGTCGGCCAGCACCCATTCGATGACGGTGTTGGAAAGAATGGACGCGCACTCGCCGCGCGTGAAGCCGATGGCCTGCAGCCCGGCCGCGATCTCGCGCACGGCCTCGGCCGTCTGGCGCCAGCTCCAGCTGCGCCAGATGCCCAGCTCCTTCTGCCGCATCCAGATGTTGTCGCCGCGCTGGCGCACGGCGTTCCAGAACATGGCCGAGAGCGTGTCGCCGGGCACGAGGATGTCGTGGCCGGGTTCGATGGTTCGCAGATCCCAGAGTCCTTGCATGGCGACGGCTACCTCCAGGTCTTCTTCTTTTTCCAGCGCCGCTCGCCGCGCACGCCGTCGTCCTTGACACCGAGGTAGAACTCCTTGATGTCGTCCTTTTCGCGCAGGCGCTCGCACGAGTCTTCCATCACGATGCGGCCGTTCTCCAGCACATAGCCGTGGTCGGCGGCATTGAGCGCCATGTTCGCGTTCTGCTCCACCAGCAGGATGGTGGTGCCGCGCTCGCGGTTGATGCGCACCACGATCTCGAAGATCTCCTTGGTGAGCTTGGGGCTCAGGCCCAGGCTGGGTTCGTCCAGAAGGATGAGGTGCGGCGCCGCCATGATGGCGCGCGAGATCGCCAGCATCTGCTGCTGCCCGCCCGAGAGCAGGCCGGCGTCCTGCGTGGCGCGCTCGCGCAGGATCGGGAAGTAGGTGAAGACGGTCTCGATGTCCCGCGCCACGCCGTCGCGGTCCTTGCGCGTGTAGGCGCCCATCAGCAGGTTGTCCTTCACCGACAGCAGCGGGAACACCTCGCGCCCTTCGGGCACGTGGCTCAGCCCCTGCTGCACGATGAAGGCCGGGTCTTTCGCCGTGATGTCCTGCCCCTGGAACTCGATGCTGCCCTTGCGCGGATCGATGATCCCCGAGATGGTCTTGAGGATCGTCGTCTTGCCCGCGCCGTTGGAGCCGAGCACGGTGGCGATCTCGCCCTTGCGCACCTTCAGGCTCACGCCGCGGATGGCCTTGATCGGGCCATAGGCGCTCTCGACGTTGAGCAGTTGAAGCACGACGTCGCTCATGCGCGCACTCCCTGGTTCGAGGCAGAACATTCGAAACGCACAGAACACTCACGCCACCACGAAGCCCGGTGCGCGGTGCGGCGTGGGCGCCCCCTCTGTGCCGCCGAGGAGCGCAGCGTTTCGCGGATCAGGGCTCGCAGCTGTTTGAGCGAAGCGAGTTCTGCGAGACCCCGCGAAACGCGAGCACCGCAGGGGAGCCGCGCAGCGGCCGGCGCAGTGGGGGCGACCGCGCCGTGCCGCGCACCGGGCGCCTCCAAAGGGGTAACGAAGAAGCAAGTCACGCCACCACCCTCCGCAAACTGCTCACGTCATCCACAGTCCCAAGGTAAGCCTCGATGACCCGCGAATCGGCCTGCACCTCGCGCGGAGACCCGGTAGCCAGCACCTCCCCCTGGTTCATCGCCAGCACGCGATCCGACACCTTGGAAACCAGCGACATGTCGTGCTCGACCATCAGCACCGACACCCCCAGCTCGTGCTGGATGTCCTGAATCCAGAACGCCATGTCCGCCGTCTCCTCGACATTGAGCCCCGAAGAAGGCTCGTCGAGCAGCAGCAGCTTGGGCTCGGTGCACAGCGCGCGCGCCAGCTCCACCACCTTGCGAACGCCGTAGGGCAGCCCCGCCACCATCGAGTCGCGGTAGTGCTGCAGGTCGAGCAGGTCGATCACCTGCTCCGCCTTCTCGCGCGCCGCGATCTCGGCGCGGCGCGTGGCCGGCGTGAAGAACACCTCGCTCCAGAAGCCCGTCTGCCGGTGCGTGTGGCGCCCGATCAGCAGGTTGTGCAGCACCGTCGCATGCTCGAACAGCTCGATGTTCTGGAAGGTGCGTGCAATGCCCAGTGCGGCAATCGCGTGCGGTGCCTGCTGCGTGAGCGCGATCGCCCCGCCCGCCTCGCCATGCCAGGTGATCTCGCCCGTGGTCGGCGTGTAGATGCGGCTGATCAGGTTGAACACCGTCGTCTTGCCCGCGCCGTTCGGGCCGATGAGCGTGAACACCTCGCCGCGCCGCACGTCGAAGCTCACCTTGTTGACCGCCAGCACGCCGCCGAAGCGCACGCTCAGGTCTTTCGCGGAAAGAAGGACGTCGTTGCTCATCTCAGCCGGTCCGATTTGGTGAACGACTTCTGCCGCTTGAACAGCCCCTTGCGGTAGAACGGGAAGAGCTGCAGCCAGGTGCGGATCTTGAGCCAGCGCCCGTACAGCCCCAGCGGCTCGAACAACACGAAGGCGATCAGCACCAGCCCGTACACCAGCCCCTGCAGGCCGGGTGCCTGCCCGACCACCGCCGGCAGCCAGTCCTTGCCCATCGAGATCAGCTGCGGCATCGCGATGAGAAAAATCGCACCGAGGAACGCGCCGTGCACCGAGCCCAGCCCGCCGATCACCACCATCAGCAGCAGGTCGATCGACTGCAGGATGTTGAACTGGTCCGGCGAAATGAAGCTCAGCTTGTGCGCATACAGCGCACCGCCCAGCCCCGCGAGCGCGGCCGAGATCGCGAACGACATCGTTTTGTAGCGCGCCAGGTGGATGCCCATGCTCTGCGCCGAAATCTCCGAATCGCGGATCGCCACGAAGGCGCGCCCCGTCGGCGAGCGCAGCAGGTTCAGGATGCCCAGCGTGGACACCACCGCGACCACCAGGCACAGAAAGTAGAAGCCTTCGCCCGAGCCCAGCGACCAGCCGAACAGCTGCGGCGACTTCACATGCAGGCCCGCGTTGCCGCCCGTCACGCTTTCCCAGCGCGCGAACACCTCCTCGACGATGAAGCCGAAGGACAGCGTCGCGATGCCCAGGTAGATGCCCTTCACGCGCAGCGCCGGCATCGCCACCACCACGCCCACCGCCGCCGAGAGCGCCGCCGACGCCAGCAGCGCGAGCGGAAACGGCACGCCCATGTTCGTCAGCACCCCTTGCGTGTACGCGCCCGTTCCGAGAAACGCCGCGTGCCCGATGGAGAACTGCCCCGTGAAGCCCGCCAGCAGCATCAGCCCCAGGCCGACGATGCCGTAGATCAGCACGAAGGTCAGCTGCGCGAGCCAGTACTCGTCGATGACCCACGGCGCGACGAGCAGGAAGGCCACGAGCAGGCTGTACCAGAGCACGTGGCCGCCGTGCCGCGCGAGGCGGATGTCCTGGTCGTAGCTGGTCTTGAAGATGAAGCGCATGGGATGTTCAGACCTTCTTGCGCAGCTTCTCGCCGAACAGACCGTTCGGCTTGATCATGAGCATCAGCAGCACCACGATGTACGGCGCCGTGTCCTTGAAACCATCGGGCAGGTAGAAGCCAGCGAACGACTCGACGATGCCGATCACCAGCCCGCCGACGATTGCGCCCGGCAGGCTGCCGAAGCCACCGACCACCGCGGCCGGAAAGGCCTTCAGTCCGATGAAGCCCATGTTGGCGTGCACGAAGGTGATGGGCGCCAGCAGCATGCCGGCGATGGCTGCCACGGCGGCGGCGAGCCCCCACACCAGCCCGTTGAGCCGCTTCACCGGAATGCCCATGTAGTAGGCCGCGAGCTGGTTCTGCGACGAGGCCTGCATCGCGATGCCCAGCTTGCTGTAGCGGAACATGGCGTACAGCAGGCCGCACAGGATCGCGGTAGCGATGATGATCACGAACTGCTCCAGGTTCACCACCAGCTCGCCCAGCTTCCAGATCTGGTCCTTGTAAGGCACGGCCAGCGTGTGGGTGTCGGTGCCGATGCCCGGCACCATGGTGATCAGGCCGCGCGCCACGTAGGCGATGCCGATGGTCAGCATCACGATCGAGAACTGCGGCTGCCCGAGGATCGGGCGGATCACCACCAGCTCGAGCAGCACGCCGAAGGCCGCCATGGCCACCACGGCCAGCAGCGCCGCGAGCCAGAACGGCATGCCGAACAGCGACATGCCCGCGAAGGCACCGAACGCGCCGAGCATCATCAGGTCGCCCTGCGCGAAGCTCACCGTTTCGGTGGCCTTGTAGATCAGCACGAAGCCCAGTGCGATGAGCCCGTAGATGCACCCTTGCGCGATGCCCGACAGCAGGAGTTGGAGGATCTGCATGCGATGCCGTCCCGCCTGCGCTTACTGCCGGAACCCGCCGGCCGCGTCGTGCAGCGCGAGGCGGCGCGAGCCCGCCACGATGTCGCTGGGCTTGAGCCCGTAGACCTGGCGGATCGAATGGCTGAAGTGCGTGGAGTCGGGGTAGCCGGTGTCCAGCGCGATGTCGGTGAGCGTGCCGCTCTGGTGCACATAGCGCAGCAGGCTGCGCGCGCGCTTCCAGGCCCGGAAGCCGCGAAAGGCCATGCCGGTCTCCTGCTTGAACAGGTGCAGGAAGCGCGAGAACGACAGGTGCACCGAGGCCGCGCAGTCTTCCGCCGAGGCGGGCGCGGCCGGGTCGGCCACGAGCATGTCGACCACCTTGCGGATGCGCGCGTCGAGCGGGCGCGACGTGAGCGGGCCGTCGAAGAACAGCGCGTCGAAATCGAAGCCGTCGAAGTCGATGCCGCGCGCCGAGGCCGCCAGCAGGTGGGCATGGACCTCGCGCATGCGCTGCACGAAGGCCGGCGCATCGACCGGGCCGCAGTGCTGCAAAAAGGCCGGCATGCGCGCGGGATCGACCGACTCCGATTCGATCAGCAGGTTGAAGATCAGCGGACAGGCGCTCTCGACCTGGTGCGGCACGTGCGGTGGCACCACGATGAACTCGCCGCTTTGCCAGGCCCCGCCGCCGATGCGGATGCGGTTGGGCGGCGCACCGGCGGGCGACACGTACACGCCGTGCCCGCCCATGGCGCGCTCGGCCGCGGCGCCGAGCAGCCCGGCGTAGAAGACGCGTTGCGGCGTGAGCCACATGAGGCGTTCGCCCTGCCGTGCATCGCCGCCCGAAGGCGTCGACGTCCTGGTTCGCTGCATGGTGTCTGTCTCCTGCATCGGTCGACGACGTCCGACCGGGGGGTGGCGCCGTGTTCGCTGGATCGTAGCGGCGGGGGCCTTGCGCGCGGCATCCATTTGCGCGGGGACTTTCCCTAGGCCGGCGCGAACGCGCGGCGCAGTTCCGCCGCGCACAACGCGACGGCGGTGTGGGCCTCGTCGAGCACCTTGCCCATGGTGATGAAGCCATGGATCTGGCGCTCGAAGCACACGTAGTTCGCGCGGTTGCCTGCGGCCGTGAGCGCCTCGGCATACGCCGCGCCTTCGTCGCGCAGCGGGTCGTAGCCGGCCGTGAGCACGAGCGCGGGCGGCAGGCCCGCCAGGTCGGTGTGCAGCAGCGGCGAGGCGCGCCAGTCGAGGTCGTGCTTCGCGTCGGTGATGTAGTGGTCGTGGAAGTAGGTCATCGTGTCGCGCGTGAGCAGGTAGCCCTGCCCGTTCGCCTGGTGCGACGGATGGCCGCGGCGCATGTCGGTGGCCGGGTAGATCAGGAGCTGGAACACGATCGGCAGGTCACCCGCATCGCGCGCGGCGATCGACGCCACGGCCGCGAGGTTGCCGCCCGCGCTGTCGCCGCCCACCGCGAGGCGGCTCGCATCGAGCCCCAGTGCGGCAGCTTCGCGGCGCACCCAGCGCGTGGCGGCGAGCACGTCGTCCACGGCGGTGGGAAAGCGGTGCTCGGGGCCCATGCGGTAGTCGACCGCGACCACCGCGCAGCCCGCGCCGTTGGCCAGCTCGCGGCACAGCACGTCGTGCGTGTCGAGGTCGCCGATGACCCAGCCGCCGCCGTGGTAGTACACGAGCACCGGCAGCGGGCCCGGGCCTGCGCCGAGCGGCTTGTACAGCCGCACCGCAATGGTGCCGTGCGGCCCGTCGGCGGCGAGGTCGCGCACCTCGGCGACCTCGGCCGGCAGCGGCTGCGTGGCGGTGCGGCGCTCGCGGTAGTAGGCCCGCGCGTCGGCGGGCGACAGGGTGTGGGTCGGCGGAATGCCGCGCGCTTCGATGAAATCCAGCAAGGCGCGCGCCTGGGGATGCAGCATGGTGTCTCCGGTGAATCGAACGGAGCGCTCAGTGTGGAGGGCGGGGCGCCTGCGGGCTATCCGCATGCACCCGCACCCGACCGGCGTCCTGGCGACAAGACCCGCACCATGCCCGCACCGCTGCGGGGTCGCTTGCGAAAACTGGCTACCGGGGCCCGGCTCGCGGGTTCACCCGGAGGGTTCGGTCGCTCAGGCCGTGCGCGGCTTCACGCGCGAGGCGGCTTCCTTGGCCAGCTTGCGGGCCGTGTCGGTGTCGGCCGCATGCACCAGCGCCACGCCCATGCGGCGCTTGACGAAGCTCTCGGGCTTGCCGAACAGGCGGATGTCGCTGCCCGGCACCTGCAGCGCCTCGGCCACGCCGTCGAAGGCGATGCCGGTGGCGTCCACGCCGCCGTAGATCACGGCGCTGGCGCCCGGGCTCTTGAGCGAGGTGTCGACCGGCAGGCCGAGGATGGCGCGCGCATGCAGCTCGAACTCGTTCTGCCACTGCGTGGCCATGGTGACCATGCCGGTGTCGTGCGGGCGCGGGCTGACCTCGCTGAACCAGACCTCGTCGCCCTTCACGAACAGCTCGACGCCGAACAGGCCCTGCCCGCCCAGGTCGGCCGTGACGGCCTGCGCGATCTGCTGCGCCTTCTGCAATGCGGCCGGCGCCATGGGGTGCGGCTGCCAGCTTTCCACGTAGTCGCCGCTGACCTGCACGTGGCCGATGGGGTCGCAGAACTTCGTTTCGACGGCACCGGCCGCATCCTTGGCGCGCACGGTCAGCAGCGTGATCTCGTAGTCGAAGTCGATGAAGCCCTCGACGATCACGCGGCCGTGGCTCACGCGACCGCCGGCCATGGCGTAGTCCCAGGCCTTCTGCACGTCGGCCGGGCCGTCGATCTTGCTCTGGCCCTTGCCGGAGCTGCTCATCACGGGCTTGACGATGCAGGGGTACCCGATGCCGCCGTCGATGGCGGCCTGCAGCTCGGCCAGCGAGTCGCAGAACTTGTAGGGGCTGGTGGGCACGCCCAGCGTCTCGGCGGCCAGGCGGCGGATGCCTTCGCGGTCCATCGTGAGGCGGGCGGCGCGGGCCGTGGGAATCACGCGCACCACGCCCGCGTCTTCCAGCTGCTGCAGCATGGGCGTGGCGATGGCCTCGATCTCGGGCACCACCAGCGTGGGCTTCTCGGCCTCGATGAGCGCCTTGAGCTGGTCGGGGTCGCTCATGGTGATGGTGCGCGCGTGGTGCGCCACCTGCTGGCCGGGGGCGTTCTCGTAGCGGTCGACGGCGATGGTCTCGACGCCCAGGCGCTGCAGGGCGATCAGCACCTCCTTGCCGAGCTCGCCGGAGCCGAGCAGCATCACGCGGGTGGCGGAAGGGGACAGGGGGGTGCCGAGGGTGGTCATGCGAGGGCTCGAAAAAATGGGGTTGAAAACAATCGCAGCACTGTAAGCCACCCCGGGCCGGTGTCGCCCACGGGAACGGCGGCCCCTCCGGGCTGATTCACAATGACCGCCATTGCGCGACGGCGGCCTTGCGCCCGCCCTCGCCTCCGATTTTCTTTTTTTGTTTCAAGGAGCATTTTTCATGACGATTCAGACTGTGGGCATCATCGGCGCCGGCACCATGGGCAACGGCATTGCCCAGGCCTGCGCGGTGTCGGGTGTCAACGTGGTGATGATCGACGTGGCCCAGGCCGCCGTCGACAAGGGCATCGCCACCATTTCGGGCAGCCTCGACCGCCTGATCAAGAAGGAAAAGCTCACGGCCGAGCAGAAGGCCGCCGCGCTGGCGCTGGTCAAGGGCTCGACCGACTACAACGACCTGAAGGGTGCGCAGCTGGTCATCGAGGCCGCCACCGAGAACCACGCGCTCAAGCTCAAGATCCTCAAGCAGGTGGACGAGCTGGTGGGCCCCGAGGTGATCATCGCGTCGAACACCTCGTCGATCTCGATCACGCAGCTGGCCGCCGCCACCTCGCGCGCCGACCGCTTCATCGGCATGCACTTCTTCAACCCGGTGCCGATGATGGCGCTGGTGGAGCTGATCCGCGGCTACCTCACGAGCGACGCCACGCACGACGCGGTGAAGGCGCTGGCCGAGAAGCTGGGCAAGTCGCCCATCACGGTGAAGAACGCGCCGGGCTTCGTGGTCAACCGCATCCTGGTGCCGATGATCAACGAAGCCTTCTTCGTGCTGGCCGAGGGCCTGGCCACCGCCGAGGACATCGACGCCGGCATGAAGCTGGGCTGCAACCAGCCCATCGGCCCGCTGGCGCTGGCCGACATGATCGGCCTGGACGTGTGCCTGGCCGTGATGGAGGTGTACCTGGAGCAGTTCGGCGATTCCAAGTACCGCCCCTGCCCGCTGCTCAAGGAAATGGTCGCCGCCGGCCAGCTGGGTCGCAAGACCGGCCGCGGCGTCTATACGTACTGATCCGGCATTTCATAAAAACAAGGAGACAAGCAACGCCATGACCGCCACCCCCACCACCCCGCCCGCCGAAGGCTGCATCGACACGCAGGTGCTCGACCACGTGCTGCTGATCGGCATCAACCGCCCCGCCAAGCGCAACGGCTGGACGCCGCCGATGTTCAAGCAGCTGGCCGAGGCCTACACGCGGCTGGACGACGACCCCAGCCTGCACGTGGGCGTGCTGCATGCCTTCGGCGACCACTTCACGGCGGGCCTGGACCTGCCGGCGGTCACCGAGTACATGAAGCGCGGCGAGAAGGCGATCCCGGCCGGGCTGGTGGAGCCGCACGACTTCGGCCTGGAGGGCTACCGCCGCCGCACCAAGCCGATGGTCGCGGCCGTGAAGGGCATCTGCTTCACGGTGGGCATCGAGCTCATGCTGGGCGCCGACATCGTGGTGGCGGCCGACAACTGCCGCTTCTCGCAGATGGAAGTGCAGCGCGGCATCATGGCCACGGGCGGCGCCACGCTGCGCATGGCCGAGCGCGCAGGGCTGGGCAACGCGATGCTGCACCTGCTCACGGCCGACGAATTCGACAGCGCCGAGGCCTATCGCCTGAACTTCGTGCAGAAGGTGGTGCCGGCCGGCCAGGAGCTCGACGCGGCGCTGCAGATCGCGCAGCGCATCGCGGCCCAGGCGCCGCTGGCCGTGCAGGCCACGCGGCTCAACGTGCTCAAGGCGATCGAACACGGGCCGCTGGCGGCCGTGGCGGAATTCATCGAGACGCAGAAACGCCTGTCGAACAGCGAGGACGCGGCCGAGGGCGTGCGCTCCTTCATCGAGCGCCGGCCTGCGCGTTTCAGCGGCCGCTGAGGCTGTTGATTTCCGTTCCGTTTCTGTCGTCCACTGGAGCCCGTTGCATGCCCTCTTCTTCTGTGTCGTCGTTTCTCTTCTTTCAACGCACGGCGCTGGCCGCCGCCTTCACCCTTCTTGCCGTGAACACCAGCCTCGCCCAGACCCCGCCGGCGCCCGCGCTGCCCGATCCCGCCGCCACCTCGGTCGAGGCGCTGGGCTGGATGCAGGGCTTTCCGCCGCCGCCCGACAAGCAGATCACCTTCGACAACCCGGTCGGCGGCGTGTACCCGCGCATCCGCTGGAGCTTCTCGCACGTGCGCGAGACGGTGCCCACGGCCAACGTGTGGCGCGGCCCCGGCGCCGCCAGCCCGCTGCCGGCGGCCACGCCGCGCATCGACATCGAGGCCGTGCGCTTCCAGCCCCTGGGCGGCGGCGAGGCGCAGACCTTCGGCCAGATGATCGCGCGCACCTACACCGACGGCATCCTGGTGCTGCACCGCGGCCAGGTGGTCTACGAGAAGTACTTCGGCGCGCTCACGCCCGAGCGGCCGCACCTGGCGATGTCGGTCACCAAGTCCTTCGTGGGCACGCTGGCGGCCATCCTCGCGCAAGAAGGCACGCTCGACCCGTCGGCGCCGGTCACCAAGTACCTGCCCGAACTCAAGGACACGGCCTACGGCGACGCCACCGTGCGCCAGGTGATGGACATGACCATCGGCGTGCGCTACTCCGAGAACTACGCCGATCCGAAGGCCGAGGTCTGGGAC
Organism: Variovorax sp. GW458-11-26-14-LB1; assembly: GCF_059423965.1. Lineage (NCBI taxonomy): Bacteria > Pseudomonadati > Pseudomonadota > Betaproteobacteria > Burkholderiales > Comamonadaceae > Variovorax > Variovorax sp. GW458-11-26-14-LB1. The sequence goes on along the minus strand of NZ_JBWKYW010000043.1, from coordinate 29,815 downwards.
TATGCGCGCGCCGGCGGCATGCTCACGCAGGGCGCCAACTACACGGGCCCGAAGTCGTTCTACGAATTCCTGGCCACGCTCAAAAAGGAAGGCACGCACGGCGACGCCTTTGCCTACAAGACGGTCAACGCCGAAGTGCTGGCCTGGATCGTGCGCCGCGCGTCCAACCGCTCGCTGGCCGACCTGCTGAGCGAGAAGATCTGGCGCCGCATCGGCGCCGAGCAGGACGCGTACTTCATGGTCGACCGCATCGGCACCGAGTCGGGCGGCGGCGGCCTGAACACCGTGCTGCGCGACATCGCGCGCTTCGGCGAGACGCTGCGCAACGGCGGGCGTGCGCCCAACGGGCAGCAGGCGATCGCCAAGGCGGTGGTCGACGACATCCAGCGCGGCGCCGACCCGGCCAAGTTCGCGAAGGCGGGCTACGCGCTGCTGCCGGGCTGGAGCTACCGGAACATGTGGTGGGTCTCGCACAACCCGCACGGCGCGTACATGGCGCGCGGCATCCACGGCCAGAGCATCTACGTCGATCCGAAGGCCGAAATGGTGATCGTGCGCTACGCCGCGCACCCGATCGCCGCCAACGCGGGCAACGACCCGCTCACCCTGCCCGCCTTCCAGGCCATGGGCGAGGCGCTGATGAAGCCCGAGCCCTGATGAGGCGGTGAGAAGAAGGAAGACGGGTCAGCCGGCCGCCGCCGGGGCCCGCGCCTTCGCGATGACGAGCAGGCCGTCCATGATCAGGCTCTCGACCAGTTCGAAGTCCCCGTTCATGGCGGGCGCCATCTTCCAGCCCGCGCCGCCGGTCATGAAGCAGGCCGGTTCGGCGCCGCAGTGCGAGCGCACGTGCTGCACCATGCGCTCGACCGCACCCGCGATGGCGTAGGTGCCGCCGCTGGTCAGCGCGTCGCTGGTGTTGGTGGGAAATTCACGCACCTCGCCGGTGGGCACGTGCAGGCCCGCCGTGCCCGATTCGAGCGCGCGCAGCATGATGCCGTGGCCCGGCAGGATGAGGCCGCCCAAAAACTTGCCGCTGGCATCGATCGCCTCGACGGTGACGGCCGTGCCGATCAGCACCACCACCATCGGCCGCTCGGGCCCTTGCGACAGCATGCGGTGGCGCGCGCCGATCATGGCCACGAAGCGGTCGGCGCCCAGCCGCGTCGGATGGTCGTAGCCGTTGACGATGCCGGCCTCGCCCGCGCTCGACACCACCCAGCGCGGGGCGCAGTCGAAGCGCTCGGTGATCTGCTCTTCGGCGCGCCGCCGCAGCGTGTCGCCAGCCACGACGCAGCCCAGCATGGAACCGGGCGCCGGCAGCTCGGCCCAGGGGCCATCGGCCAGGCGTTCGATGTGGTCGAGAAACTCGGCACCATGGGCCTGCAGTGCCGCACCGGGGAAGGCCCCCTCGTAAAGCGCCCACTTGAGCCGGGTGTTGCCGATGTCGATGGCGAGGAAGGGGGAAGACATGCGCGCGATTATTGCGACTTTGTTGTTATTCCTGCTGGCGCCTCTTTGACAGTCGCGGCGCGGGCCTACGCGGAGGGTCCCGGTTCCGCCGCTACATTCGCCTTTTCCATCCACCACGGCACAAGGAGAAAACCATGGGATTGCTCAGCTTCATCAAGGAAGCCGGTGAAAAACTGTTCGGCGGTTCGTCGGCCCAGGCGGCCACGCCCGATGCGAACACGGCAGCTGCCGCGGCCATCAAGACCTACATCGAGACCCAGAACCTCGGCCTCACCGGACTGGAAGTGACCTACACCGCCAGCAGCGGCGTCGTCACCCTCGCGGGCCAGGCGCCGTCGCAGGAAGCCAGCGAGAAAGCCGCGCTCGCCGCGGGCAACGTGGCCAACGTGACGAGCGTGGACAACAACCTCGTCGCCCCGGCGGCGCCGCCGGCCCAGTACCACGACGTGGTGCGCGGCGACACGCTCTCGGCCATCTCGAAGAAGTACTACGGCGACGCCAACAAGTACAACGCGATCTTCGAAGCGAACAAGCCGATGCTGTCGCACCCCGACAAGATCTATCCGGGACAGAAGCTGCGCATTCCGGCACTCTGACCACCGCAACGGCGCCTCGCTAGGCGCCGTTGTGCCGCCAGGCCCCTGGCGACACGCCGTACTCGCGCTTGAATGCGCGGTTGAAAGCGGCTTCCGATTCGTAGCCCACGCCTTCGGCGATGCGCGCCAGGTTGCCCTGGTCCTTGCGCAGCATGCCGGCGGCCAGGACCATGCGCCAGCGCGCCAGGTAATGCATGGGCGGCGCGCCCACCAGTTCGGTGAAGCGGTCCGCCAGCACGCTGCGCGAGACGTGGATTTCCTGCGCCAGTGCGTCGACCGTCCAGTTGCGCGCGGGCTCGGCGTGCATCAGCGCCAGGCAGCGGCTCACGTGGGGGTCGCGCAGGCCCGCCAGCCAGCCCGGGTTGTTGGCGGGCATGGATTCGATGTAGCCGCGCAGCACTTCGGTGAACAGCACTTCCGCCACTTTGGCGGCCACCATCTCCGAGCCGGGCGTGTGCGAAGCCGCATCCCCCAACACGAAGTGGACCGACTGCTCGATCCACGGGCCCGCCGGCCTGCTGCGCAAGGGCGTGGTGAACAGGCGCGGAATGTTCGCCATGACGGGGTTGGGCGCGTCGCCTTCGTACGCGAACCAGCTGCACACCAGCAAGGTGCGCTCGCCCTGGCCGCCGTAGCGCACGCGCGCCAGTTCGGGCGCTCGCGGGCTCACCACATGCGACATGTCCACCGCCGCATGCTGCAGGCCGCTGCCCAGCACATGCGAATCGCCATGCGGCGCGGCGATCACGTCGCCGGCATGCGCGCGCACCGGCGCCTCGCCTTCGACCTGGGCCCAGCATTCGCCTTGCAGCACGAGGTGGCAGATGGCCAGGCGCTGTGCGCCGGGCCTGAGCACCTGCGCGATGTCCGCGCCTCTGGGTACCTTGAAGCACCAGGGTGCATACATGTCCCCGTTCAGGAACAGCGCGCCCTCCAGGCGGATGGTCCGCAGCACGTCCGACAAGACATCCATGGTCACCTCCCGGCAAGCGAGGGCGGGGTTTCGGTCAACAAGTCCGGCGAAACGGGCAATGCTGGGCGGCTGCGCGTCGGCACCATAGGCACTGGTCGCCTTCGACCGATTCTAGACAGGAGTACCGCCATGCCCAAGTTCGTCATCGAGCGAGAGATCCCCGGCGCCGGCCAGTTCACCGCGGCGGACCTGAAAGCCATCTCGCAAAAATCCTGCGGCGTGCTCAGCAGCATGGGCACCGACATCCAGTGGATCCACAGCTACGTGGCCGACGACCGGATCTACTGCGTCTACCAGGCGACCGACGAGGCCCTGGTGCGCCGGCACGCAGAGCTCGGCGGCTTCCCGGCCAACCGCGTGGACCGGGTGTACAGCGTCATCGACCCGGCCACGGCCGAGTGAGACGGGCGGCGCGCTCTAGTTCTGGCGCCAGGGCAGCCCGCGGCGGCGCCAGCCGCCTGTCAGGCCGCGGTGCCCGTTCTCGTCCGGGTTGCCCTCGAAGCCTTCGAGGATGTTGTAGGCCTGCGCGCCCAGCTCGGTCGCCCGCTTCGCCGCGGCGATCGAGCGCACGCCGCTGCGGCACAGCAGCACCAGCTTCTTGCCGCCCTCCGCGGCGGCACGCACGCCGTCGTCGAACGCCGGGTTGATCGCCATGCCCGGCCACTGCTTCCAGGCCAGCGGCACGGCGCCGGGCACGTAGCCGACCCACTCGCGCTCGGCGTCGGTGCGCACGTCCACCAGCACGGCCTCGCCGCTCGCCATCCACTGCGCCGCCTGCTCGGGTGTCACGTCGCCGGCGTAGCCTTTTTCTCCAACGGGTTCACTCATGGTTGCTTTCTCTCTCGAATCTCTAGGGTAAGCCCGGAGCCTTTGGCGGCTGCGGGCGATCGATCTGCACGCCGGATGATGGAATTTTTCACCGGTTCGTGAAAACCCTGTTTGTCACAAGGTGTGGCGCGCCAAAGATGGCGGTCGCGGCCAGTCGAAACCATAACGTGAAGACGACGGCCTGGGTGTTCCGGTCAGAGAACTATATGGAGAGACACATGACAGACAGCAAATCGCCCCGCCGTCGCAGCCTTCTCAAGGGCGCAGCGGTGGCCGCAGGCGCGATGTCCGCGCCGATGGTCAGCATGGCCCAAACCACGTCGCTGCGTTTCCAGAGCACCTGGCCGGCGAAGGACATCTTCCACGAGTACGCCAACGACTTCGCCAAGAAGGTGAACGACATGGCCGGCGGGCGCCTGAAGATCGAGGTGCTGCCCTCGGGCGCCGTCGTGCCCGCCTTCCAGCTGCTCGAAGCGGTGAACAAGGGCACGCTCGACGGCGGCCACGGCGTGGTGGCCTACCACTACGGCAAGAACTCGGCGCTGGCGCTGTGGGGTTCGGGCCCCGGCTTCGGCATGGACGCCAACACCGTGCTGGCCTGGCACAACTACGGCGGCGGCAAGGCGCTGCTCGACGAGATCTACAAGAGCCTGAACATGGAAGTGGTGTCGTACCTGTACGGCCCCATGCCCACGCAGCCGCTGGGCTGGTTCAAGAAGCCGGTGGCCAAGGTCGAGGACATGAAGGGCCTGAAGTTCCGCACCGTGGGCCTGGCCGTGGACATGTTCACCGAGATGGGCACCGCGGTGAACCCGCTGCCCGGCGGCGAGATCGTGCCCGCGCTGGACCGCGGCCTGATCGACGCGGCCGAATTCAACAACGCCTCGAGCGACCGCGTGCTGGGCTTTCCCGACGTGGTGAAGAACTGCATGCTGCAGAGCTTTCACCAGTCGGGCGAGCAGTTCGAGGTGCTGTTCAACAAGGGCAAGTACGCCGCGATGCCGCAGGAGCTGCGCTCCATCATCGACTACGCCGTGCAGGCGGCCAGCGCCGACATGAGCTGGAAGGCGGTGCAGCGCAACTCGCAGGACTACGCCGACATGAAGAAGGCCGGCATCAAGTTCTACAAGACGCCCGACGCCGTGCTGCGCGCCCAGCTCGCGGCTTGGGACAAGACGGTGGAAAAGAAGGCCGGCGAGAACCCGCTCTTCAAGAAGGTGCTGGAGTCGCAGCGCGTGTTCGCCGAGCGTGCGCTGCAGTGGCAGAACGACTATGGCGTCGACTTCAAGATGGCCTACAACCACTACTTCGGGAAAAAGAAGAGCTGAGCCCCGGTCTTCGCGCGCCCCGTGTCGCGCGCGCCTTCCCCCTTGCAGGGGGCAACACCAGTGGCCCGGCATTGCCGGTTCCACGGTGTTCCTGGAATGGGCCTGGCCCGCATCAACATGACCATCCAACGCTTCCTCCACGCCGTCGACCGGTTCAGCATGCTGGTGGGCAAGACCTTCTCGTGGCTCATCGTCGCGCTGATGCTGCTGGTGTGCGGCGAGGTGTTCAAGCGCTACGCGCTGAACGCGCCCACGGCCTGGATCTTCGATGCCAACAACATGCTGTACGGCACGCTCTTCATGATGGGCGGCGCCTACACGCTCTCGCAGGCCGGCCATGTGCGCGGCGATTTCTTCTACGGCAGCATGAAGCCGCGCACGCAGGCCGCGCTCGACCTCGTGCTGTTCGCGGTTTTCTTCCTGCCCGGCGTGGTGGCGCTCACCTGGTCGGGCTGGACCTACTTCGGTGAATCGCTCGCGATGCACGAACAGACCTTCAACGCCGACCCCATCCCGGTGTACCCCTTCAAGTTCGTGATCCCCGTGGCCGGTGCGGTGCTGCTGCTGCAGGGCATCGCCGAGATGGTGCGCTGCGCGCTGTGCCTGAAGACCGGCGTGTGGACGCCGCGCCTGAAGGACGCGGAAGAAATGGACGTGGTCGGCGAACAGCTCGCCGGCAGCAGCTACGTGAACGAGGCCGACAAGCGCGAGGTGATCGAAAAGGCCCACGCCATCGAACAGGCCGCGCAGCAGCGAAAGAGCGACACGGGCAACGGGGGTGCGGCATGAGCGAACCCGCACTCGGCCTGCTGATGCTGGGCCTGATCGTCTTCGTGATCATGCTCGGCTTTCCCACGGCGTTCACGCTGATGGGCCTGGGCATGTTCTTCGGCTTCATCGCCTTCTACGACCCCGCCTCGCCCTGGCTCGACAACAAGGTCTTCGACCTGATGGTGCAGCGCGCCTTCGGGGCCATGACCAACGAGACGCTGCTGTCCATCCCGCTCTTCGTGCTCATGGGCTACGTGATGGAGCGCGGCGCGCTGGTCGACAAGATGTTCCACAGCGTGCAGCTCGCCTTCCGCCGCGTGCCGGGCTCGCTGGCGGTGACCACGCTCATCGTCTGCACCTTCTGGGGCATCGCGAGCGGTCTGGTGGGCGCGGTGGTGGTGCTGATGGGCGTGATCGCCATGCGCCCGATGCTCAACGCGGGCTACGACACGCGCCTGGCAGCCGGCGTGATCACGGCCGGCGGCACGCTGGGCATTCTCATTCCGCCCTCGGTGATGATCATCGTGTACGCGGCCGTGGCCGGGCAGTCGGTGGTCAAGCTGTATGCGGCGGCGATGTTCCCGGGCTTCTTCCTCGCCCTGCTGTACCTGATCTACGTGATCGGCTGGGCCGTGCTGCAACCGAAGGTGGCGCCCAAGATGCCGATCGACCAGCAACGCGCACCGATCACGCCGTGGGTGGCCCATCTCGCGGCCAGTTACTCCCCGCGCATGCTGCCCGCGCTCGCCGCGGCCGTGGTGGCGCCGGGGCGTGCCTTGCGCGGCGCGGTCGAGGGCGTGCGCCTGAGCTGGTGGATGCTGCTGCGAGGCCTGCTCAGCGCGCTGGTGCCGCTGGCGCTGGCCGCCGTCACACTGGGCTCGGTGTGGTGGTACGTGACCATCTACTCGCAGAAGGACAACAACGTGGCGGCCCCCGTGGCCACGCAGCAGGCGACGCAGAAGACCGGCGAACCCGCAGCCGCCGCGCCGGCTGCAGCCGCGCCGTCCGGCACCGGTCTGGCCGAGCCGCCGAGCACCGACGAACCCGCGAACACCACCGAAAGCAGCGGCCTGCAGGAGCCACCCGGCGGCGTCGAGGAACCTCCGGGCAGCGAGCCCGCCGCCGCCCCTGCCAGTGAGGGTGGCCTGCAGCAGCTGGGCGACGCGGTCGAAGCACCCAAGACCGCGGCGGTGCCCGAGGCCTTCTACACCGGCTTCTGGGTGGCCTGCCTCTTCACGCTCGCGCTGCTGGGCTGGTACTACTGGCGCATGGACGCCGAGCAGTTCGAAATCCTGCGCATGCTGGTGTCGTCGGTGATGCCGCTGGCCACGCTCACGCTGGTGGTGCTGGGCGTGATCCTGTTCGGCATCACCACCGCCACCGAGTCGGCGGCGGTCGGCGCGGCCGGTGCCTTCCTGATGGCGTGGCAGGCCGGCACGCTGAACTTCAAGAAGATCAAGGAGGCGGTGTTCCTCACGCTCAAGACCACCTCGATGGTCTGCTGGCTCTTCGTGGGCTCGGCGCTGTTCTCGGCGGTGTTCGCGCTGCTGGGCGGCCAGCGCATCGTCGAGGAGTGGGTGCTGAGCATGAACCTGTCGCCGCTGCAGTTTTTGCTGCTGTCGCAAGCGATCATCTTCGTGCTGGGCTGGCCGCTGGAGTGGACCGAGATCATCGTGATCTTCGTGCCCATCTTCCTGCCGCTGCTGGCGCACTTCCAGATCGACCCGCTGCTGTTCGGCGTGCTGGTGTTCGTGAACCTGCAGGCGGCGTTCCTGTCACCGCCAGTGGCGATGTCGGCCTTCTACCTGAAAGGGGTGTCACCGCCACACGTGACGATCAACCAGATCTTCGCGGGGATGATGCCGTACATGCTGATCGTCATCCTGTGCATGGTGTTCATGTACATCTGGCCGGGGCTGACGCTGTGGCTGCCGCAGTACCTGTACGGCTGAACGCGCGCGCCTTCTCAGGCTGAGGCCGGGCGCCGCGCGAAGCGGCGGCGCTCGAGCAGTTCGAACAGGCCCATGCCCAGCAGCATGGCGCCCACGAAGACCAGCGCCTTGACCTCGCCCGTGCCGAGCGAAACCAGCGCGGGCCCGGGGCAGAAGCCCGCGATGCCCCAGCCGACGCCGAACAGCAGGCTGCCGCCGACCAGGCGGCGGTCGATGTGGCGCAGGCTGGGCAGCGCGAGCGGCCCGCCGAGCAGCGACTCCTTGCGACGGCCGGCCAGCAGGAAGCCGACGGTGCTCACCGCCACCGCGCCGGCCATCACGAAGGCGAGCGACGGGTCCCAGGCCCCGCCCACGTCAAGAAAGCCCAGGATCTTGGCCGGGTTGGCCATGCCGGAGACGATGAGGCCGAGCCCGAAGACAAGGCCGGCGAGCAAGGAAGCAATGGCGGTCCACATGGCAGGTCTCCCGGTTCACGACAGGTTGAGCAGGTGGCGCATCACGAACACCGTGGCGACCCCTGCGGCGATGAAAGCCACCGTGGCGGCCAGCGAGCGCGGCGAGCGCCGCGCCAGCCCGCACACGCCGTGGCCGCTGGTGCAGCCCGCGCCGTAGCGCGTGCCCACGCCCACCAGCAGGCCGGCCAGCGCGAGCGTGCCGTAGCCCGCGTCGATCTGCGCCGCGGGCAGCACGGCGAACAGCCCGTAGACGAGCGGCGCACCGACCAGCCCGAGCACGAAGGCCGCGCGCCAGGCCATGTCGCCCTTCATGGGGCGCAGCAAGCCGCCCAGCACGCCGCTGACGCCGGCGATGCGCCCGTTGAGCAGCACGAACATCGCGGCGGAAAGTCCGATGAGCACGCCGCCGGCCAGTGCGGCCCAGGGCGTGAAATGAGGCCAGTCGATGGTGGGCATCTTCAGTTCTCCTTCGGGCAGTAGAGGCGGTACAGCACCGCCAGGATCTCGAGCAGGGCCGGGTCGGCCACGCGGTAGTAGATGTTCTTGCCCTCGCGGCGGGTGTCCACCACGCCTTCGGTGCGCAGCACCGACAGCTGCTGCGACAGGGTGGGCTGGCGGATGCCCAGCGTGCTTTCGAGGTCGCTCACGCACATCTCGCCCTGCGAGAGCTGGCACAGCAGCAGCAGCCGGGCCTCATGGGCCAGCAGCTTGAGCACGGCGACGGCCTGGCCGGCGGCGCTGCGCAGCAGTTGGGGGTCGATGGCGTGGGTCGGGGTCTTCATGGGAGGATGACAGTTCGCGAAATAACATTATATGAATTCATATAATATTTGTCGCTTGATTGATTGAATGAGTGCCTGGCCTCCAGGCACCGCAGAAGGAGCGCCGATGACCCCGCCCCCCATGCCCCCACGCGCCACCACCCAGGCCTTCTTCGATCCCGCGACGGGCACGGTGTCCTACGTGGTCTGGGACCGTGCGACGAAGCGCGCCGCCGTCATCGACCCGGTGCTCGACTACGACTTCCGCTCCGGCCACACCGACACCGCATCGGCCGACCGCCTGCTGGCGTACGTTCACGCGCAGGCCCTGCAGGTCGACTGGATCCTGGAGACCCACGCGCACGCCGACCACCTCTCGGGCGCGCGCCATGTGCAGTCGCAGGCCGGCGGGCGCATCGCCATCGGCGAGCACATCCGCACGGTGCAGGCCACGTTCCGCCACCTCTACAACCTGGAGCGCGACTTCCTGCCCGACGGCAGCCAGTTCGACCACCTGTTCAAGGACGGCGAACGCTTTCACATCGGCGAGATCGAGGCGCAGGCCCTGCGCGTGCCCGGCCACACGCCGGCCGACATGGCCTACCTCGTCGCCGACGCGGTCTTCGTCGGCGACACGCTCTTCATGCCCGACCTGGGCAGCGCGCGCGCCGACTTTCCGGGCGGCGACGCGCGCGAGCTCTACCGCTCGATGCGCCGGCTGCTCACGTTGCCGCCCGAGACCACGCTGTACGTCTGCCACGACTACCCGCCCGCCTCGCGCGAGCCGCGCTGGCAGAGCACGGTGGCGCAGCAGCGCGCCCACAACATCCATGTGCGCGACGGCATCGGTGAAGACGAGTTCGTGCGCATGCGCACCGCGCGCGACGCCACGCTCGAAGTGCCGACGCTGATCCTGCCGTCGATGCAGGTCAACGTGCGCGGCGGCCGCCTGCCGCCGCCCGACGACAACGGCGTGGCCTACCTGCGCATTCCGTTGAACACGCTGCCGGGCCACCGCCCGCGCGCCACGCCGGGCTGAGAGCGCCGTGAACTAGCGCCGCCGCTCCACATACGGCCGCGCCTGCAGCAGCACGATCTTGTCGCCCACGGTCGCCCACTCGATGTCCTGGTCGACCGCGTTGAAGGTGCGCTTCACCGCCGCGCCCACGGCGGCGAGCCGCACCACCAGCTCGTCGGTCAGCACGTGGCGGCCGACTTCCACGGGCACTTCCTTCACGCCGCCGTCCTTGTCCAGCTGCAGTGCCGTCTCTTCGGCCGAGCGGCTGAGCACCTGGATGGCCTTGGACCAGCTCGAGTACATCACCTGCTCCGCCACGCGCTTGCCCTCGACCACGCGGATGCCGATGCCGCGCTTGGCCGAGATGTAGGTGACGTGCGGGTGGCCCGCGTCGAAGGGGTCGCGCGTGATCATCACGCCGGCGTTGGTCGAGTCGATGGCGGTCTGCACGAACACGCCCATCAGCACCGACTCGGCGCCGAAGCCCGCGGCGCTGCGCGCCTCCCAGGCCTCGGGGTTGAACACCGAGGCCCACACCTTCTTCACCGCGAGCTCGAGCGCGTCGCCGGTCTTCACGTTGGGCACCGTGGTGTAAAGCCCCGCGCCGCTGAAGCCCGGCAGGTCTTCCGAGTTGGACGAGCTGCGCACGAACACGCCGCCCCCGCCCAGCTGCGCCTGCCACGCCGCGCGCCAGGCCGCCGCGGTGGCGGGCTCGACGGGCCATTGCACGATCTCGTCGCGCAGCTGCGCCAGCGCCTTCTGCCGCACCTGCGGGTCGCCCGCGAAGCCCGGCTGCTGCTGCATGCGCGCGATGCGCTCGGCCAGCCCGTTCGATCGCATGAAGCGGTCGTAGTGCGCGAACGGAATGCAGAAGCCGTCAGGCACGGTGGTCGAGGGAATGCGCGCGGCCAGCACCGCGCCGAGGTTGGCCGCCTTCGAGCCGCATTGCACGCTGTGGCGCGCGCGCAGCGAGGCCAGCGGCAGCAGGCGCGTTTCGCGCAGGTCCGGCTTCGCGGCCTTGCTGCCGGGCAGCGCGCCGGTGGCGGCGGCACGCACGGCGCGCGGCGGCAGCGCGGCGATCTCTTCCGGCGTGAGGCGGCGCAGCTGGTAGCCCGAGGCCGCCACCTTCAGCGCCACCCACTGGCCCGCGTGCGCCTTCAGCACCGTGGCGGCATCGCGCACGTAGGCGTTCGGAATGCCCCAGCCCTTGGCCAGCAGGTTGACGTGCGACAGCGCCGTGGACGGCCGCTCGGTGAGCACGCCGGCCACCGGCGGCAGGTTGATCGGCACCTCGCGCAGCACGGCGATGTCGTCGGGCAGCAGCGCGTTCAGGCCCGAGGCGTCGTTCACGATGCGCACGCGGCCGGTGGCGGTGCCCAGGTTCATCGGCAGGTAGGGCTGCTCGCGGATCAGCGCCTCCTGGCTCACGAAGTCGATGCCGGCCTCCTTCGCGATGCGCTCGTGCAGCGTGGAGTTGGTCTTGAACTTCACCGGCGCGAAGAAGCTGGCCTTCACCTGCGCTTCGGCCTCGCGCAGCAAGGGCACCGTGAGCCGGTCGCCTTCCCAGAACTCGTAGGTGAAGGTGCCGATGTTCTGCTGCCAGCTCAGCGTGCCGAACAGGAAGCGGCGGTCGGGCACGAGGTAGTTGCGGTCGATCTCGCGCTTGATCGTGTTCGGCGTGAGCCGCGTGTCGCGCAGGAAGCGCACATGCAGCTGGAAGCGCGGCGTGTCGATGTAGTGCATGCGCGCCGGTTTGGCCTGCCGGTCGATCGCGAACAGCACATGGGCCAGCTGCATCGGCGTGCCGGCGTCGTAGACGCGCGCCAGCGTGTCGAAATCGCCCTGGCTGCGCAGTGCCGGCAGCGAGGCGGGCACGGCGGGGCGCGGCACGAGTTGCGCGGCCGGGCCTTCGGGCTGCGACTGGTTCTGCTGCTGGTAGTACGACGGCTTGCGCGCGAGCTGCGCGCCGGCCGGCGCGACGGCCACCGCGCACAACGCAAGGACCGGCAGCCACGCCAGCGCCGTGCCGTCTTTCTTCTGCCTGTTGGAATCGTTCTTCATGGGGCTCCCCCTTCATAGCCGACAACCGCGAATTCTCGCTGGCGGCCCGCCACTTTTTCGCGCGTCAGCCGCGCTACGTCGCCTGCGTCGACTGGCCGCATTGCGCGCAGAACTTCGCGCCGGGCACCAGCGCCGTGCCGCACTGCCGGCAGGCCGCGGGCAGCATCGACGTGCCGCATTGCTGGCAGAAGCGTGCGCCGGCTGCGTTCATCGCGCGGCAGGCCGGGCAGGCACTGCCGCCGGGTGGCGGTGGCGGTACGTCGCGGCCGTACCCATAGCCACCTTGCGAACCATGGTGCCCGCCACCACCGCCGTGGCGCGCGCCGCCATGTCCACCGAAGAGTCGTTCCAGCATGCCCATGTGTTTCTCCCTTGCGTCGTGCAACAGGCCGCTGGCAACGTCGCCGGTGGCGATGAATTCCCGTGGGCCTGACTGCAGTGGATTCCCTGAAGCAGCTTCAGGGTCAAGCGCCCCCCGGCAAAGACCCTCGCAGGCCGCGGTGCTTCACGGCCATGCCCGCGCGCGAAGCGCCGCCATCGCCCCGCCGCTACAGTCGGCCGCAAGGAGCGTCTTTCACATGCAACCATTCGATTTCGACCTCTTCGTCATTGGCGGCGGCAGCGGCGGCGTGCGCGCCGCGCGCATGGCGGCGCAGACCGGTGCGCGCGTCGCGCTGGCCGAGGCCGCCGAGCTCGGCGGCACCTGCGTCAACGTGGGCTGCATCCCGAAAAAGCTCTACAGCTATGCGGCCGGCTATGCCGAGTCTTTCGAGGAAGCCGAAGGCTATGGCTGGAAGCTGCCCGCGGCGCCGCAGTTCGACTGGGCGCACCTCAAGACCCAGCGCGCCAAGGAGATCAGCCGGCTCAACGGCATCTACGGCTCGCTGCTGAAAAATTCAGGCGTCACGCTCGTCACCGGCTGGGCCCAGCTGGTCGATGCGCACACGGTGGAAATCGAAGGCAAGCGCCACACCGCGCGCCACCTGCTGGTGGCCACCGGCGGCACGCCCTTCGTGCCCGAGATTCCAGGCCGCGAACACATCGTGACCTCCGACGCGATGTTCGACCTCGACCCGTTCCCGAAGCGCCTGCTGGTGGTGGGCGGCGGCTACATCGCCTGCGAGTTCGCATCGATCTTCAACGGCCTGGGTTCCAAGGTGACGCAGCTGCACCGCCGCGCCCACCTGCTTACCGGCTTCGACGACGACGTGCGCCAGTTTCTGGCCAACGAGATGGGCAAGGCTGGCGTCGACGTGCGCCTGAACTGCGAGGCCTCGTCGATCGCGCGCGGCCCCGACGGCCTCGTGGTCACGCTCGCGCGCGGCCAGCAGATCGAGGCCGACACCGTGCTCTTCGCCACCGGCCGCGTGCCCAACACGCAGGGCCTCGGCCTCGAGGCCGCGGGCGTGAAGCTCGACGACAAGGGCGCCATCGCGGTCGATGCGCATTACCGCACCTCGGTGCCGTCGATCTACGCGGTGGGCGACGTGTCGACCCGCGTGCAGCTCACGCCCGTGGCGCTGGCCGAGGCGATGGTGGTGGTCGATGCGCTGTTCGGCAAGGGCAAGCGCGGCATGGACTACGAGTTCATTCCCACCGCCGTGTTCACCCACCCCAACATCGGCACCTGCGGCTACAGCGAGATCGACGCGCGCGCGAAGTTCGGCGAGGTCACCGTGTTCTCCAGCGAGTTCAAGTCGCTGCGCCACACCCTCTCGGGCCGCAGCGAGCGCACCTTCATGAAGCTCGTGGTCGACAAGAAGAGCGACCGCGTGGTGGGCCTGCACATGGTGGGCGCGGACGCGGGCGAGGTGGTGCAGGGCTTTGCGGTGGCGATGCGGGCGGGCGCGACGAAGGCGCTGTTCGACAGCACCATCGGCATCCATCCGACGGCTGCTGAAGAGTTCGTGACGATGCGCGAACCGATGCCGGGATAAAGGCTCACCCCCAGTCTTCGCGCACTTCGTGTCGCTTCGCCAACCCCCTACCGGGGGCAACACCAGCGGCCCGGCAAAGCCGGTTCCGCGGTGTTCCGCGCGAAGACGTCATCAACGAGGCTGTTGTTTTCCTTCGAGCAGCTTCACCATCACGAACAACACCCGGTTCGCCGGCGTCGGCACACCCAGCGCCTCGCCGCGCCGCACGACCAGTCCGTTGAGGTGGTCGATCTCGCTGCGCTTGCCGCGTGCGAGGTCCTGCGCGGTCGACGAATACTGCGAGGGCATCGACTGCGCGATGCCGCGCACCGCCGCATCGACATCGCCCGGAATCACCACGCCTTCGGCCTTCGCCACCGCGAGGCATTCAGCGACCACGTCGCGGATCACGTCCGTCACGCCCGTGCCCTGCACGAGCTCGCCGTACGGCAGCTGCGACACGGCCGACAGCGCGTTGTAGGCGCAGTTGAGCACCAGCTTGGCCCACAGCGCGCCGCGCACGTTGTCGGAAATCTGCGTGGACACGCCGGCCGCGATCAGTGCCTGCGCGACCTCGTCGCTGCGGCGCGACGGCGCGATCACCAGCTCGCCGCGGCCGTGGTGCTTCACATGGCCCGGCCCCGCCATCTCGGTCGCCACGTAGACCACGGCGGCGGCCACGTCGTGCGACGGCAGCGCCGCGCGCACGCGCGCGTCGTTGTCAACGCCGTTCTGCAGCGTGAGCACCAGCACGCCGGGTGCGAGGTGCGGCTGGATCTGCGCGGCAGCCGATTCGGTGTCGGTGGACTTCACGCAGAACAGCACCAGGTCGGCGCCCTGCACGGCGCCCGCTTCGGTGCTGGCATCGAGGCGCACCTGTTCATCGAAGGCCTTGGTCTCCAGCCGCAGGCCGCTTGCGCGCACCGCCTCCACATGCGAAGGCCGGCCGATCAGCACGACTTCGTGACCCGCGCGCGCCAGCATGGCGCCGTAATAACAGCCGACCGCGCCGGCACCCATGACTGCGACTTTCATCGATTCGATTCCTTGGTTGTTCCGTGGACAGAGCGTAGCGAAGACGGCCGCTTCATGCCTCGGTCTCCACGCCGCGCGACTTCTGCCCTTCGTCCATGATCCATTCGCGAAACGCCGCGAAGGCCGGCAGGTCGAGGCGGTCGGGCCGGTAGCACAGGTAGTGGCCCTGGTCCACGCGCACCGGCGTGCCGCAGGGGCTCAGCAGCGCGCCTTCGGCCAGCTCTTCCTGCACCAGCAGCTTGGGCACGAGGCCGATGCCCAGCCCGTTGAGCGCCGCCTGGATCAGCGCCGAGTACTGCGCGAAGCGCGGGCCGGCCACGGTCTGCACCTCGGGCACGCCGTGCTGCGCGGCCCACTGGCGCCAGGCGGTGGGTGCGCCCTCGTGGTGCAGCAAGGTGTGGCCGACGATGTCGATGGGCTGCACGATGCGGTGGCGCCCCTCGACCAGCGCGCGGGCCACGATCAGCACGAACTCGCGCCCCGCGATGTATTCGGACACCACGCCGGGCCAGCCGTCGGGGCCGTAGCGGATGGCGGCATCGACGCCGGCCGGGATGCCGTCGCTGGGCTCCAGGTGGCGGCTGAAGCTCAGCATCACGTGGCGGCTCTTCTGGCTGAAGGCCGGCAGGCGCGGAATGAGCCATTTGGTGAGGAAGGTGGGCACGCTGGCCAGCGTGAGCAGGCCGGCGCCGGCATCGCCCGAGCGGGCCTCGAAGGTCGCGGTCTCGATGGCGCGCAGGCCGCCCGAGATCTTCTGCCAGTACACGCGCCCCTGCGGCGTGAGCTGCACGCCGCGGCCGTTCTTCTGCAACAGCTCGCGGCCCAGGAAAGCCTCGAGCCCCGCGATCTGCTTGCTGACGGCGCTCACGGTGATGCACAGGGCACCGGCCGCGAGCGTGATGCTCTGCTGGCGCGCCACGGCGTCGAAGGCCAGCAGTTCCTGGATGGTGGGGCAGTCGCGTTTCATGCCTGGCTCCGGTTGATGAAAGTCGCGTGAAAAACACTTGCCGATTGCTCAAGTGTCGTCATCCAACTTTCACCCATAAGTGTGCATCTGCTTCCTAGAATTCGCTGGAACGCGGCAATCCGCCGTGGGCAAAAAGTAGAGCATCCGGAAAGTATGCCGGGTGCGCAAGACCTTCGGAGACACCCCCTTGATTCGCGGCATCTCGCTCGTCTACGGCCTGTACCTGCTGCTGCCCATCGCCCTGCTGGCGATCGGCAGCTTCGGCGGCAACTGGACCAACACGCTGCTGCCCACGGGCATCACCGGGCAGTGGTATGTCGACCTGTGGCTGGACACCTCGTTCCGCAAGGCCTTCGTGAGCAGCCTCGTGGTGGCGATGGCGGCCTGCGCGATCAACACGGTGCTGGCGCTGCCGCTGGCCTATGCGCTGTACCACGGCGCGCGACGCGGCAGCAGCATCGCGGCGCGCATCGTGAGCGCCACGCCGGTCGCGGTGCCGACCATCACGCTGGCCTTCGGCTACATGATCGTGTTCAACACCGACCTCGCGCCGTGGCTGGGCTCGATGCCGCTCTTGATCGCGGCGCACGCGATCCTCACGCTGCCCTACCTCACCAACACGCTGCTCACCGACCTGCGCCACCTGGACCTCGGGCGGCTGGAGCAGGCGGCCGCCACGCTCGGCGCCTCGGGCTGGCAGCAGTTCACCGGCATCGTGCTGCCCAGCCTGCGCCAGAGCCTGATCAGCGGGCTGGTGATGGTGGCGGCCATCTCGGTGGGCGAGTTCGGGCTGTCGAACCTGCTCACGAGCTTCCAGAACCGCACCTACCCGGTGGTGCTGCTGCAGGCCTTCTACGGCGCGACGGGCTTTGCCTGCGCGGCGACCGTCATCCTTCTCGTGCTGGCGAGCGCGTCGGCCCTTCTTTCCTCTTCTCTGGTGAAGCAGCGCGCATGAGCCTCTTACTCGACAACGTCAGCTACAACTACCCCGGCAGCGCGCACGGCCTGCACGACGTGTCGCTCGACGTGCGCACGGGCGAGCTCGTGGCGGTGATCGGGCCCAGCGGCTCAGGCAAGTCGACGCTGCTCAAGCTGGTGGCGGGGCTGGAGACCGGCCACACGGGCCGCATCGTGCTCGGCGGCGACGACATGTCGCGCACGCCGGTGCACCAGCGCCACATCGGCATGGTGTTCCAGAGCTATGCGCTCTTTCCGCACCTGAGCGTGCTGGACAACGTGGCCTACGGGCTCAAGCTGCGCAAGGTGGACACGGCCCCGCGCCGCCAGCGCGCCCAGGAGCTGCTCGACATCGTCGGGCTGGGCGACCACGCACAGCGCGCCGTGGCGCAGCTCTCGGGCGGCCAGCAGCAGCGCGTGGCCCTGGCCCGCGCGCTCGCCATCGATCCGCGTGCGCTGCTGCTCGACGAACCGCTGTCGGCGCTCGACGCCAGCGTGCGCGGCCACCTGCGCGACCAGATCCGCTCGATCCAGCAGCGCTTCAACGCGACCACGCTGCTGGTCACGCACGACCAGGAAGAAGCGCTGGTGATGGCCGACCGCGTGGCGATGCTCAAGGACGGCCGCCTGCTGCAGATCGCCACGCCGCGCGAGATCTACGAGCACCCTGCCAGCCGCGCGGTGGCGGAGTTCGTCGGGCTCTCGACCATCCTGCCCGCCAAGGTGGCCTCGCCGGGCCGGCTCGACATGGGCTTTGCCGAACTCTTCGCCGAGACCGGCAGCCGCTCCTTCGGCACGCCGGTGCATGTGCTGGTGCGGCCCGAACACATCCGCCCCGACCCGGCGCCCGACAGCGTGAACCGCCTGGTCGGCCGCACCGGCGCGCAGCGCTACCTGGGCGCGCTCACGCGCTACGACTTCGACGTGGCGGGCGCGGGCAAGCCCTTCCTCGCCGAGTCGGCCGCGCCGGCGGCCGAAGCGATCGCCATCGCCCCCGAACATCTTCGCCTGCTCGACCACTGACCTTTTCCTTCCAAGGAGCCCCCCATGCAACGCAGACATCTGATCCAGGCCGCCGGCGCACTGCCCGTGCTGTCCCTCGCGCGCACCGCCTTCGCCTTCGACGGCCCCGAGCTCTACGCGGGCGAGAAGGCGCTGTACGCCGAGGCGCAGAAGGAAGGCCTGTGCGTCTCCTTCGACACCGGCCCCGAGTGGGCCAACTGGAAGTCGCTGTTCCGCGACTTCAAGAAGCGCTACCCCGAGATCGAGCTGACCTACAACGACATCGGCTCGGCCGCGACCGTCGTCGCGCTCGAGAAGACCAAGCGCCGCCCGCAGGCCGACACCGCCTACTACTTCGCCGCCTCGGCCGTCGATGCCGCGAAGAAGGACGTGGTCGCGCCCTTCAAGCCCGTCAACTTCGACAAGCTGCCCGCCGTGTTCCGCGAGGCCGAGGGCCGCTGGTTCACCATCCACACGCTCAACATCGCCTTCCTGGTGAACAAGAAGCTGGTGAAGAACGTGCCCACGGGCTGGGCCGACCTGCTCAAGCCCGAGTTCAAGAGCACGGTGGTCTACCTCGACCCGCGCTCCACCGGCATCGGCCAGGTGCTGACCTTTGCCGCGGCCTACGCCAACGGCGGCAGCGTCGACAACGTGCAGCCCGGCACCGACTACCTCGGCAAGCTGCACGCGGCCGGCAACGTGCTGCGCGTGGAAGGCACCACGCCGTATGCCAAGTTCCTGAAGGGCGAGATCCCGGTATGGATCAGCTACGAGAACGACGGCCTCAAGGCCAAGCACGTCGACGGCATGGGCGACGCGGTCGAGGTCGTGATCCCGAAGGAAGCCAGCGTGGCAGCGCCGTATGCGATCAGCCTGGTGAAGAACGGCCCGAACCCGAACGCCGGCAAGCTGTGGCTCAACTTCATCATGAGCGAGGCCGGCCAGTCGCTGTTCGCGCAGGGCTTCGTGCGCCCTGCCGTGCCGGGCACGCCGCTCTCGGCCGATGTCGCGGCCAAGATGCCGGCCGCGCCGCAGATCAAGCCGCTGGACGTGGTGAAGGCCTCGGAGCGCAAGGCCGAGGTCGACAAGCTCTGGGCGCAGGCCGCGCTGGGCAAGTAAGAGGCCGTGATGCGACGCTTTGGCGCCTGGCCCGCCTGGGCCTTCATGGCGCTGTTCTTCGCGGTGCCGCTGGCGGCGCTGCTGCCCGAGGCCTTCGGCGAGGGCGGCAGTGCCTTCGGGCGGCTGTTCGGCAACCCGCTGTTCCTGGGCGCGCTGCGCAACACGCTGGGCCTGGGCCTGGCGGCGGGTGCGATCTCGGCGCTGGTGGGCACCTGCATCGCCATCGAACTGGCGCGCCAGCCCGAAGGCCGGCGCCAATGGATGATGACGCTGCTGGGCCTGCCGCTCGCGTTCTCGGGGCTGGTGATCGCCTACGGCTTCATCCTCGCGTTCGGCCGCGCGGGCTTCGTGACGCAGCTGCTCGCGGGGCTGGGCGCCGACCCGGCCGTGATCGGCAGCTGGATCTACAGCGTGTCGGGCCTGGGGCTGGCGTATGCCTACTACCTGATCCCGCGCGTGGCGCTGTCGCTGTACCCCGTGTTCGCCAACCTCGACCTGCGCCCGGCGCAGGCGGCGCGCACGCTGGGCGCCTCGAAGGCGCGCGCCTTCCGGGACACGGTGCTGCCCGAGGTGCTGCCCTCGGTGCTGTCGAACGCCTGCATGGTGGCCGCGATTGCCATGGGCACCTATGGCACGGCGCTGGCGCTGGTGGGCACGCAGCTGAACATCCTGCCGCTGATGCTGCTCGCGCAGGTGGGCGACGGCGGGTCCGATTTCGCGGTGGCGGCGGCCCTGTCGCTGGTGCTGATGGTGGTGTGTGTGGTCGTGATGGGAGTGGGCGATGTCTTTACACGAAGGCGCGAGCGCGGTGCTGTCGGCGCCGGTCACTGAGGCGCTGACGCGCCTGGCGCAACGGCAGTGGGGGCCGCAGCGCCACCGCCAGCCGGTGGCGATGCTCGGTCCGGGCGACGGCGGCCCGGCCGAATGCGAAGCCGCCTACGCGGTGGCGCATGCGCTGGCCGGCGCGGGCATGGCGGTGGTCTGCGGCGGGCGCGGCGGCGTGATGGCCGCGGCCTCGCGCGGCGCAGTGGAAGCCGGCGGCATCGCCGTGGGCATCCTGCCCGAGGACGACGACCGCCATGCCAACGAATGGCTCAGCGTGGCCATTCCCACCGGCATGGGCGAGATGCGCAACGGCATCATCGCGCGCAGCGGCGTGTGCCTGGTCGCCATCGGCGGCAACATGGGCACGCTGTCGGAGATGGCCATGGGCCTCAAATGGGGCAAGCCGGTGTTCGTGATGCACGGCGACGTCGCCCTGCCCGGCGCGGTGCAGGCCACGGACGTGGACGACATGCTGGCCAAGGTGCTGGCCTGCCTGCTGGACTGAGGCCCGCTCACCCTGTTTCCGGCCTCCCCATCGACACGGGCGCATTGCACAATGACGGCATGCCCTACATGCCCACCTTCGTCGCTCCCGCCCGCTTCACCGACGCCGCCGAGGCGCTCGACCAGGTCAAAGCCATCTACCAGGGCGGCCTGGCCCACCTGCGCGAATCGATGCTGCGCTTTGTCGCCGGCGAGGCGCTGCCGGGCCGGGTGCGGGCCTGCTACCCGTTCGTGCGGGTGCACACGCACACCGTCTCGCGCCACACGCCGCCGGCCAACGCCGGTCTGAGCTACGGCTTCGTGGCCGGCCCCGGCCGCTACGAGACCACGCTGACGCGGCCCGACCTGTTCTCGCGCTACTACCTGGACCAGTTCCGCCTGCTGCTGGAAAACCACCAGGTCGAGATCGAGGTGGGCACCAGCACGCAGCCCATTCCGATCCACTTCTCGTTCGCCGAGAACGACCACATCGAAGGCACCATGAGTGCCGAGCGCCGCGCCCTCATGCGCGACGTGTTCGACCTGCCCGACCTGGGCGCCATGGACGACGGCATCGCCAACGGCACCTTCGAGGCGCTGCCCGGCGAGCCGCAGCCGCTGTCGCTGTTCACGGCGGCGCGCGTCGACTATTCGCTGCACCGCCTGCGCCACTACACGGGCACGGCGCCCGAGTGGTTCCAGAACTTCGTGCTGTTCACCAACTACCAGTTCTACATCGACGAGTTCGTGCGCCTGGGCCACGAGGCCATGGCCGACGAGAACAGCGAGTACATCGCCTTCATCGAGCCCGGCAACGTGATCACGCGCCGGCGCGGGCTGGCCGCGGGCCGCAGCGACACCTTCGCCCACCTGCTGGACGGCAGCCAGGGCACCGCGCCGCCGCGCCTGCCGCAGATGCCGGCCTACCACCTGGTGCGCGAGGACTACAGCGGCATCACCATGACCAACATCGGCGTCGGCCCGGCCAACGCCAAGACCATCACCGACCACATCGCCGTGCTGCGCCCGCACGCCTGGATGATGCTGGGCCACTGCGCCGGCCTTCGCAACACGCAGCAGCTGGGCGACTACGTGCTGGCCCACGCCTATGTGCGCGAGGACCACGTGCTCGACGAGGAGCTGCCGCTGTGGGTGCCGATCCCGGCGCTGTCGGAGATCCAGCTGGCACTCGAGCAGGCGGTGGCCGACGTCACGAAGTGCGAGGGCCCCGACCTGAAGACGATCATGCGCACCGGCACCGTGGCCAGCACCGACAACCGCAACTGGGAGCTGCTGCCCGGCAACCAGCCGCAGCGCCGCTTCAGCCAGAGCCGCGCCGTGGCGCTGGACATGGAAAGCGCGACCATCGCGGCCAACGGCTTCCGCTTCCGGGTGCCCTACGGCACGCTGCTGTGCGTGAGCGACAAGCCGCTGCACGGCGAGATCAAGCTGCCCGGCATGGCCAACCACTTCTACCGCGAGCGCGTGGAACAGCACCTGCGCATCGGCATGCGCGCCATCGAGATCCTGCGCCAGGAAGGCACCACCCGGCTGCACAGCCGCAAGCTGCGAAGCTTCGCGGAAGTGGCTTTCCAGTAGGCTCCGACGCCTTTCGCCCCTCTTTCCCCCTCAGGGTTTCTCCCTGTGCGGGCGAGGGCGTGTTTGCCTTGTTTCGCGGACATCATTGGCTGTCACGTACACAACTGGAAACACGATGCGCCCGTCTTCGCCGCCTGCTGCCGCCGCCCTTCCCCTGTCCCGCCGCCGCTTCGGCACCTGGCTGGCAGCCTCGGCCGCTGCCGCCGGTGCGGGCCAGGCCGCGCTGTGGGCCGGCAACGCCCGCGCGGCCGACGCGCCGCTGAGCAGCAAGCTGCGCATCGTCATTCCCGCCAACGAAGGCGGCGGCTGGGACCAGACCGGCCGCGCCCTCGGCGCCGCCCTGCTGGCCTCGGGCGCCGTGGGCACCGTCACCTACGAGAACATCGGCGGCAAGGGCGGCACCATCGGGTTGGCCAAGTACGTCGAGAAGTACGACGCCGACCCCGAGGCGCTGCTGGTCAGCGGCATGGTGATGGTCGGCGCGGTGGCGCTGCAAAAGCCCGCCGTCACGCTGGCGCACGTGTCGCCCGTGGCGCGCCTGACCAGCGACTACGAGGTGGTCGCCGTCAAGGCCGACTCGCCCATCAAGACCCCCAAGGACCTCGTCGCCCAGCTGCGCGCCGATGCCGCCAACACGGTCATCGCGGGCGGCTCGGCCGGCGGCGTGGACCACATGTTCGCCGGCATGCTGGCGCGCGTGGCCGGCGCCTCGGCGTCGCTGAACTACCAGCCGCACCCGGGCGGCGCGCAGGTGGTCGAGGCGCTCGAGACGGGCAAGGCGGCGGTCGGTATCTCGGGCTACAGCGAGTTCGCCGAGAACATCGCCAACGGCAAGCTGCGCGCCATCGGCGTGTCGTCCAAGCACCCGTTCCAGGGGATCGCCTCGGTGCGCCAGCAGGGCGTGGACGCCGACCTGGCCAACTGGCGCGGCGTGATGACCGGCAAGAAGGTGCCGCCCTACCGCCGCGGCCAGCTGCTCGAGGCGGTGCAACGCGCCACCACGCACGACCTCTGGCAGAAGACCATCAAGCGCAACAACTGGGACCCGTACTGGATGGCGGGCAAGGACTTCGAGAGCTTTCTCGAACTCGACACGGCGATGGCCGGCCCGCTGATCTATCTGCTCAAGCTGAAGGCCTGAGCGCCCTCTCCTTCAAGCAAACAGTTCCGGCATCTCCCGCTGCGCCTTCGGCGTCAGCGTGAGCGCGCGCCCGTCGAGCTCCTGCCGCACCCAGCCGCGCCGCAGCGACAGCTGCAGCCACGCGGCGCCGAGCGCGCCGCCCAGGTGCGGGCGGCGTTCGCTCCAGTCGAGACAGGCGCAGGCGAAACGGCGGCGCGAACGGCGCACGGCGTCGACCTCGACGCCCAGGCTCTCCAATGCAATCGCGCCGTCGGGCGTGAGTTCGTACGAGCCGCTCGCAAGGCCGCTGAGCCAGCCCTGCGCATG
Source organism: Variovorax sp. GW458-11-26-14-LB1 (assembly GCF_059423965.1). Taxonomy (NCBI): domain Bacteria; kingdom Pseudomonadati; phylum Pseudomonadota; class Betaproteobacteria; order Burkholderiales; family Comamonadaceae; genus Variovorax; species Variovorax sp. GW458-11-26-14-LB1. The sequence continues at coordinate 6,249 of NZ_JBWKYW010000043.1, read as the reverse complement.
CAGCCGGTCGTGCAGCGCGACGCCCGCGGTGCCGGCCATGTGGTCGTAGCAGGTGCGGGCGCTGCGCAGGCGGCTCGGCGTGTTGGGCTGGAAGGCGGTGGCCGCGGGGCGCGGCGCGCCGGCCACGACCATGAGGCTTTCGAGCGCGGCGGCCACGTCGTCGCTGGCCAGGCGGAAGTAGCGGTGCTTGCCTTGCACGAGCACCTCGACCAGCCGCTCTTCCTTCAGGCGCGCGAGGTGCGCGCTCGCGGTCGAGGCGGCCACCTCGGCCACGGTGGCCAGCTCGGTGGCGGTGCGGGCGTGGCCGTCCATCAGGCAGTTCAGCATGCGGGCGCGGGCCGGCTCGGCGATGGCGCCGGCGAGGCGGGCGAGCTGGAAGTCGGAAGCGGTGGTGTCGTCCATGCGGGCATCCTAAGGCGGCGCCGCTTCCCACACTTCGTTCGCGGCCGAAGTGTGCCGGCGGCGGCGAACGCACACTGCGCGCCATGACTACCGCCACGCTCACTCATCCCGCCGACCCGGTCGCCGCCGCCACGCACGCCGACCCGTACCCGTACTACGCCACCCTGCGCGACGGCCCGGCGCTCGCGTGGCACGAGGGCTTGCGCGTCTGGGTCGCGAGCCGCGCCGATGTCGTCATGCAGGTGTTGCAGACCCACGGCGCGCTGCGCGTGCGCCCCGCCGCCGAGCCCGTGCCGCGCGCGATCGTGGGCAGCCCGGCGGGCGAGGTGTTCGGTCACCTCGTGCGCATGAACGACGGCCCCGCGCACCAGGCGCACCGGCCGGCGTTGCAACGCGCGCTGGCCGGGCTCGACCTGCAGGCGGCGCACGCCGCCGCGCTCGACGTGGCGCGACAGCTGCCTGCACAGGCGCCGCTGTCCGAGGCGTTGTTCTCGCTGCCCGTGCGGGCGATGGCGCACCTGCTGGGCTTCGACGAGGCAACGTTGCCGCAAGTGGACCGCTGGATGCGCGACTTCGTCGCCTGTCTTTCTCCGCTGTCGAACGCCGACCAGTTGCAGGCGGCGAGCGTGGCGGCCGGCGCGCTGATGAACCGTTTCGAAGCCCTGAGCACGAACGCCTCGCCGCGCGACGGCACGCTGCTGGCGGCGGTGCTGGCCGAAAGCGCGGCAAGCGCGCCGCTCTCTCGCGCGCTGCTGGCGAACCTCGTCGGCCTGCTCTCGCAGACCTGCGACGCCACGGCGGGCCTGCTGGGCAACAGCCTCGTCGCACTGGTGCGCGAGCCCGCGCTGCGCCCGCTGGCACGCACGCGCGACGGGTTGCTCGCCATCGTCGAGGAGACGTCGCGCCATGACCCGTCGGTGCAGAACACGCGCCGCTTCGCGATCGAGCCCGTCGAGATCGCCGGCACCTCGCTGGCGGCGGGCGACGCGGTGCTTGTGCTGCTGGCCTCGGCGCAGCGCGATCCGGCGTTCAACCCCGATCCCGACCGCTTCATGCCCGTGCGTGCGCAGCGGCGCGTGCTTGGCTTCGGCCATGGCATGCATGCGTGTCCGGGGCTGGCGCTGGCCTGCACGCTGGCAGCTGCTGGCCTCGAAGCGCTGTTGCGCCAACGAAGCGCACCCGATCTCGACACGCTCGGCTGGCACTACCGCCCGTCGGTCAACGGACGCATTCCCGTCTTCGACTGAGTCAGTGCGCGGCCCAGCGGCCCGTGCCCGCCAGGTGCGGCGACAACGCGGCCTCGCCCCAGCGCAGTGGCAGCGCCGCCGGGCGGCGCAGCGCGCGGGTGACATGAAAGCGCATCAGCCGCTCCGCGCCCTCGAATGCCGCCACCTCAGGGCCGTCCGTGACGATCTCCGCCGTGGCGCTCAGGTGCAACAGCTCGCCGGTGTCGAAATCGACGAACAACAGGCCCGCGCGCGGGTGCGCCTGCAGGTTGCCGAGCGTGTTGAAGAAGCGGTTGCCGTTGAAGTCGGGCACCGTGAGCACGCCGCCCGCATCGACGCGCACGAAGCCCGGCCGTCCGCCGCGGTGCGACACGTCGACACCGTGCGAGCGCGCATCGGCCGCGTCGCCCACCGCCACCGCGTCGGGATACGCCGTGGCGATGAACAGCGTGTCGGCCGCGCCGATGAGCCGTTCGGCCGCGAGGTCGAGCGTGTCGAGCCACTGCACGGCGGGCTCGTGGGCCGGCGGCGCGGCGAACACCGGCTCGCGCGCCTGGATGTAGCGCGGGCAGTTGCCGAAGCTCTGCTGCACCTCGACCATGAAGCCCGCTGCATCGAGCGCCTCGACCGTGCCGTTCATGCGATTGCGCCGCCGCGTGTGCGGCTGGATGCCCAGCAGCCCCAGCGTGGCACCGGGCGCGAGCTGGCCCGTGAGCGGATCGCCGGCGCCCGGCAGCGCGTCGATGCGCAGGTGGGTCGCGTCGGGCGAGTGCGCAAAGCCGGCCGGCGCGGCGAGCATGCTGGCCCACGGCTGCAGGTCGGCGTCGAGGCTGCCGACCACGAGGAACGGCAGCAGTGCGAAGAACTCGCGGTGCTGGTCGGGCATGTAGTCGCGGATCACGCGCGGGCCCACCGCCTCCATCTGCTCGCGCGAGCCCACGAGCGATTGCAGCGCGCGCTCGCCGGCGTGGAAGGGCGCAGCGATCATGACGCCACCGCCAGGCCCACCGGCGAACGCACCATCGGCACGAACCCGGGCAGGGCTTCCACGCGCGCCAGCCAGGCGCGCAGCTGCGGGTAGGCGTCGAGCGACACACTGCCCTCGGGTGCATGCGCCACGTAGGCGTAGTTCGCGATGTCGGCCAGCGTGGCCGACGGCCCCGCGAGGAAGGGCTGCTCGGACAGGCAGGTCTCCATCACCGCGAGCAGCGCGTGCGAGCGCTTGACGGTCTCGGTGCGGTCGGCGTCCACGCCGAACAGCACCATGATGCGCGCCGCCGCCGGGCCGTAGGCCAGCGGGCCGGCCGCCACCGAGAACCAGCGCTGCACGCGCGCCGCGCCCACCGGGTCGCGCGGCATCCAGCGCGCCGGGTCGGGGGCGTAGCGTTCGTTGAGGTACACGAGGATGGCGTTGGAGTCGGCCAGCGTGACCTCGCCGTCCTCGATCACCGGCACCTGGCCGAAGGGGTTGCGCGCCAGGAACTCCGGCGTGCGGTGCTCGCGCTGGCGCAGGTTGAGCTCGACGATCTCGAAGGGCAGGCCCAGCACCGAGAGGAAGAAGCGCACGCGGTGCACGTGGCCCGAGATGGCGCTGCCGAAGAGCTGGATGGGCTGGGCGGGCTGACGGGTGTTGCTGCTGTTCTCGGTCATGAAGAGTCCTTCGGGTGGGTGTGGCCTCGATTCTTCTCTCTTCCATCAAATGAATGAATAGCCTTTGTCGGATTTGACTGCTGCGTTTTCCGGTTTAATCGCGCCATGGATCGCTTCAAAGCCATGCAGACCTTCGTGCAGATTGCCGACCAGGGCAGCCTGACCCGCGCCGCCGAAGCGCTCGGCAGTTCGCTGCCCGCCGTGGTGCGCGCGCTCGCCGCGCTCGAGGCGCACCTGGGCGTGCGCCTGTTCCACCGCACCACGCGGCGCCTGTCGCTCACCGAGGAAGGCCGCCACTACCTGCCGAGCGCGCGCGAGGTGCTGCTCGCAGCCGACGCCGCCGACCAGGCGCTGAAGGCCGAGGCGCGCGAACCCGCGGGGCAGCTGGTCATCACCGCGCCGGTGCTGTTCGGCCACATGTACGTGGCGCCGGCCATCGTGCGTTTCATGCAGCGCCACGAGAAGGTGCGCTGCAGCGTGCGGCTGCACGACCGCACCGTGAACCTGCTCGAGGAGGGCATCGATGTCGGCATCCGCATCAGCCCGCTCGAAGACTCGTCGCTGGTGGCGCAGACGCTGGGCACCATCCGCCGCGTGGTGGTGGCCAGCCCCGCCTTACTGGCGCAGCACGGCGTGCCGCGTCATCCGCGCGACCTGGCGGGCGCACCCTGCGTGCGCGGGCGCATCGATGCACCGTCGCAATGGGCGTTCCGCGATGGCGGCAAGACCGTGCACGTCACGCCCGACAACCGACTGGAGTTCAACCACCTCGCGCCCGCCATCGAGGCCTGCGCCGCGGGCATGGGCTTCGGCACTTTCTTCTCCTACCAGGTGCTGCCGCACGTGGCGCAGGGCCGGCTGCAGCTGGTGCTCGAAGACTACGAGCCCGCGCCCCGGCCCGTGAGCGTGATCTACCCCAACGCGCGGCTGCTGCCGGCGCGCACGCGGGCCTTCATCGACTGGATGAAAAGCGAGTTCAGCGGCTTGCGCATGTAGCTGCTGCGCCAATCGGCCGGCTGCGTCAGAATGGCCGCGTGCCATCCCACACCACCCCCTCCTCGCCCTCTTCTTCGTCGTCTTCCCCGTTGTTCCAGGTCCGTGGGCTGCGCAAGCGCTACGGCGAGACCACGGTCGTCGACGACCTCTCGTTCGAGATCGCGCCCGGCGAGTGCCTGGGCGTGATCGGGCCGAACGGCGCGGGCAAGACCACCACCATCCGCATGTGCCTGGGCCTCACCGCGCCCGACGGCGGCAGCATCGAGGCGCTGGGCCTGCAGATGCCGCGCGACGCGCTGGCCATCAAGGCGCAGCTGGGCGTGGTGTCGCAGTTCGACACCCTCGACCCCGACTTCAGCTGCGCCGAGAACCTCGTGGTGTACGGCCGTTATTTCGGCTTCAGCAAGGCGCATGTGCGTGCGCGCGTGCCGCAGCTGCTGGAGTTCGCCGCGCTCTCGCACAAGGCCGACGCCAAGCCCGGCGAGCTGTCGGGCGGTATGCGCCGGCGCCTGTCGCTGGCGCGTGCGCTGGTGAACGACCCCAAGTTGTTGCTGCTCGACGAGCCCACGACCGGGCTCGACCCGCAGGCGCGGCACCTGATGTGGGAGCGGTTGCAGGTGCTGTTGCAGCAGGGCAAGTCGATCCTGTTGACCACGCACTTCATGGACGAGGCCGAGCGCCTGTGTTCGCGGCTGCTGGTGCTCGACCACGGCCGCAAGATCGCCGAAGGCCGGCCGCGCGACCTGATCGCCGAGCACCTGGAGCCTGATGTGGTCGAGGTGTATGGCAATGGAGCGCTGTCGCTGGCCGGATCTGCCGAGCTGCAGGCGCTGGCTGCGCGCGTGGAGGTGAGCGGGGAGACGGTGTTCTTCTACACGCAGGATGCGCGGCGTCTGCTCGATGCGCTGACGCAGCACGGCGGGCTGCGCACCTTTCATCGGCCGGCCAATCTGGAAGATCTTTTCCTCAAGCTCACCGGTCGGCAGATTCGCCAGGATGGCTAGGCCTTCTTTCTATGAACACAACCACTACCGCTTCTTCTGCCGTTTCTCCCGAGGCACCTGTGCCGCCTTCACCCTCCGTGTGGCGCGCGCCTGAACTGTCGATGCGATGGTGGCCGGTGTTTTTGCGCAACCTGCTGGTGTGGCGCAAGCTTGCTTTACCTAGCCTGATCGGGAACATCGCGGAGCCGCTGATCTGGCTTGTGGCGTTTGGCTACGGGATGGGCGCTTTGGTGGGGCAGGTGACGGTGGATGGCACGCAAGTGCCCTACATCCTGTTCCTGGCGAGTGGGTCGATCTGCATGAGTGCGATGAATGCGGCGAGCTTCGAGGCGCTGTATTCGGCGTTTTCCCGGATGCATGTGCAGAAGACTTGGGACGGGATCATGAATGCGCCGGTGGGGCTGGATGACATCGTGCTTGCGGAGATGTTGTGGGCGGCGTTCAAGTCGATCTTTACGGTGACTGCGATCTTGTTCGTGATGCTTGGACTTGGGATCAGTCACAGCCCTAAGTTGATCGTGGCCTGGATGGTGTTGATTGGATGTGGGATCACGTTTTCTTCTGTGGCGTTGATCTTCAATGCGTTGGCTAAGGGGTATGACTTTTTTACGTACTACTTCACGCTGTTCATGACGCCGATGATGTTTTTGAGTGGGGTGTTTTTCCCGCTGGAGCAGCTGCCTTCTGTTGTGCGGTCTGTGGCTGCTTGGTTGCCTTTGACGAATGCTGTGGCACTGGTGCGGCCGTTGTTTATGGATCGGTGGCCTGAAGGGTGGTGGGTGCATGCGGGTGTGTTGGCTTTGTATGCGGTCGTTGCTTTTTGGATTGCGTTGGCTTTGACTCGGAAGCGGTTTCGGGGGTGATTCCTGGGGCGCTTTTCTTGTTCTTTCCCGAGGCCGGGTCTCGGCCCGGCGGCCGACCTACTTTTCTTTGCTTCGCCAAAGAAACGTAGGCAAAAGAAAGGCGACCCT
>NZ_JBWKYW010000042.1:0-58141 GCF_059423965.1 Variovorax sp. GW458-11-26-14-LB1 | reverse complement strand
GCGGTGGCATGCCGATGCTGCCGATCGCACCGGTTCCGGCGCCCGCACCTGCGCCCTCCCCAGCCCCGGCGCCCGCGCCCGCACCGGCCGAGAACCGCGCCGCCGTGCCGGGCTCCGAGCCGTCGCCCTCGCTGAGCGCGCCGCAGCCCGGCTCCACCGCCGCGGTGGGCAACGACAGCGAAGGCATCTACGCGGGCGTGCGAGGCATTGCCTTCGTCGGCACCAACGGTTCGTTGGCGGGCAGCTTCCTCGGGGGCACGATGTGGGGTTCGCTGAAGGTCACGGGGCTCGACTGGTCGTTCAACCTGGACACCGAGTTGTATGTTCCGCCCAACGCATATCCGGTGACGGGCTCGGGCACCTTCGCGCCGAAGAAGTCGGTGGATGGCACCTACGCCTACGACAACCGCAGGCCGTCCGATGTCGGCCCGCTGGCCTACACGATCGAGAACGCGCTGGCGGTGTCGCAGGCGAGCATGACCGGCACGTGGTCCAACACCGACAGCAGCCCGAGCCTGGGCGTGACGGTGCAGGTCGATGGTCAGGGCGTGTTCACTGGCAGCACGAGCGGCGTGCAGATCGGCCAGTGCACGCTCTCGGGTACTGTCGCCCTGGCGCAGCCCGGCTCGGCCAAGAACATGTACAGCCTCACGCTGAAGGCCGTGAATACCGCCACGGCCAGCACCAACGACTGCAAGCTCACCCCCGCCGCCACCGGCAGCTATGCCGGGCCGGCCATCATCGGGCTGGTGCCGGCGGGCGTGTACGACAGCAACGGCTACTTCCGCAGCCTCATGTTCCTGATCCGTTCGAACACTGGCGCCACGCTGCTCGTCAATCTGCGCAAGCAGCCCTGACGGCATTGCGCGCGGGCAGGGCACGCTCAACCGGGAATCTTCTCGAGGCAGTAGCCCAGCCCGCGCACCGTCGCGATGCGCACCGGTCCCTTCTCGATCTTCTTGCGCAGGCGGTGGATGTAGACCTCGATGGCGTTGATGCTCACCTCTTCGCCCCATTCGCACAGCCGGTCCACCAGCTGGTCCTTGCTGACCAGTCGGCCGGCGCGCTGCAGCAGCACCTCGAGCAGGCCCAGTTCGCGCGCCGACAGTTCGATCATCTTGCCGTCGATGGTCGCCACGCGGCCGGCCTGGTCGTAGACCAGCGGGCCGTGGCGGATCGCGTTGCTGGTGGCGCCCATGCCGCGCCGCGTGAGGGCGCGCACGCGCGCCTCGAGCTCCTGCAGGCTGAAGGGCTTGGCCATGTAGTCGTCGGCGCCGTGGTCCAGGCCCTTGACGCGCTCTTCCACGCTGTCGGCCGCCGTGAGCACCAGCACCGGCAGCTGCGAGCCGCGCGCGCGCAGGCGCTTGAGGATCTCGATGCCGTGCAGGCTGGGCAGCCCGAGGTCGAGGATCAGCAGGTCGAACTCGCTGTGGGTCATGAGCGCGGTGTCGGCCTGCGAGCCGTTGGCCACGTGATCGACCGCCGCGCCCGAGGTGCGCAGGCTGCGCAGCAGGGCATCGGCCAGCACCTGGTCGTCTTCGGCAATCAGTATTCGCATGAGCCACCTCCGGCGGATTCAGGCGCCATGCCGGCGCAGTTCACATTTGTCTCAACGCGAGTCTAGCCCGCTGTATAGGCTTCGAGTCCGATGGTTACCACGGTGGCGATCTCGTCGCCCACGCTGGCGCGGAACTCGCGCTCCGTCTGCGTCACGGCGCGGCGGAAGGCGTCGAGCCAGGCCAGCCCGTCGGCCGTGAACAGCACGCGCCGTGCGCGCGCGTCGAGCGGGTCGGGCCCGCGCGTGACCAGCCCCCAGGCCTCGCACTGGTCGACCAGCGTGCCCATGGCCTGCTTGGTCATGCCGGCGCGCTCGGCCAGTTCGGTCAGGCGCGAGCCCTCGCGCGCCAGGTGCCGCGTGATGTGGATGTGCGCCGCGCTCACCTGCGCGCGCGCCGCGAGGTTCGACAGCGCCAGCGGCACGTCGATGTCGTGCGCCATGAGCGCCAGCACGCGCTCGTCGAAGCGGCGCATCGCATGGCCCAGCAGGCGGCCCAGGTGGGTCTGGCGCCAGGCGTCGGGATCGGTGGGAAAGGCGGGGTCGGCCATGGCTTCAGATGGTAAGGCAAACTGACTTTAAAGTGGGTTTGCGAAACGCCATGAGCCCCTACACTACTGTTCAAGCATCCAGCCTGTGGTTAAAAGCAGATGGATGAATCCCGACACAAACCGTTGATATTCAAGGAGATTTCCACATGGACGCAGTCGTCAAGGGCGCAAGCATCTCGGTCGCCAACAGTGAAAAGGCCAAGGCCCTGCAGGCCGCGCTGGCCCAGATCGAAAAGCAGTTCGGCAAGGGCACGATCATGCGCCTGGGCGAAGGCGAGGCGCTGGAAGACATCCAGGTGGTCTCCACCGGCTCGCTGGGCCTGGACATCGCCCTGGGCGTCGGCGGCCTGCCCCGTGGCCGCGTCGTTGAAATCTACGGCCCGGAATCCTCGGGCAAGACCACGCTCACGCTGCAGGTGATCGCCTCCATGCAGAAGCAGGCCGGCACCTGCGCCTTCGTCGACGCCGAGCACGCCCTCGACGTGCAGTACGCCCAGAAGCTCGGCGTGAACCTGTCCGACCTGCTGATCAGCCAGCCCGACACCGGCGAGCAGGCGCTCGAAATCGTCGATTCGCTGGTGCGCTCGGGCGCCGTCGACCTGATCGTGGTCGACTCGGTCGCCGCGCTCACGCCCAAGGCCGAAATCGAAGGCGAAATGGGCGACTCGCTGCCCGGCCTGCAGGCCCGCCTGATGAGCCAGGCGCTGCGCAAGCTCACGGCCACGATCAAGAAGACCAACTGCATGGTCATCTTCATCAACCAGATCCGCATGAAGATCGGCGTGATGTTCGGCTCGCCCGAAACCACCACGGGCGGCAACGCGCTGAAGTTCTACGCCTCGGTGCGCCTGGACATCCGCCGCATCGGCACCATCAAGAAGGGCGACGAAGCCATCGGCAACGAAACCAAGGTGAAGGTGGTGAAGAACAAGGTGTCGCCCCCGTTCAAGACGGCCGAGTTCGACATCCTGTTCGGCGAAGGCATCAGCCGCGAGGGCGAGATCATCGACATGGGCGTGAACGCCAAGATCATCGACAAGTCGGGCGCCTGGTACGCCTACAACGGCGAGAAGATCGGCCAGGGCCGCGACAACGCCCGCGAGTTCCTGCGCGAGAACCCCGACCTGTCGCGCGAGATCGAGAACAAGGTGCGCGAGTCGCTGGGCATTCCGCTGCTCGCGGCCGACGCCGGCAGCGAACCCGAGAAGGCCGAGAAGCCCGCCAAGGCCTCGAAGGCTGACAAGGCGGCAGAGTAAGTTCGACGGGGCGGCCTTCGCGTGTTGCGTGGGCCGTCTGAGCGACCCACCCCCGAATGGCCTTCAGCGCCCCCTCCCTCAAAGGCCGCGCACTGCGCCTCCTGAGCCAGCGCGAGCATTCGCGCGCGGAGCTGGAGCGCAAGCTGGCCAAGCACGAGGAAGAGCCCGGCACGCTGGCGAAGGCGCTCGACGAGCTGGCCGCCAAGGACTTCATCAGCGAGCCGCGCGTCGTCGCCTCGGTGCTGCACCAGCGCGCGGCCCGTTCGGGCGCGCTGCGCGTGAAGCAGGAGCTGCAGGCCAAGGGCATCGCGCCCGAAGCCATCGCGCAGGCGGTGGCCGGCTTGCAAGAAACGGAAGTCGAGCGCGCCACGGCCCTGTGGCGCCGCCGCTTCGACGCGCCGCCCGCCGATGCGAAGGAGCGCGCGAAACAGATGCGATTCCTGATGGCGCGCGGTTTCTCGGGCGCTGTCGTGTCCAAGGTGCTCAGGAGCGACTTCGATGACCCCAGCGACGACCCCTCCGGCGAATGAAGGCGACGCGGCCCTGTCCCGCGTCATCACGCAGCGCGTGCACTGCGAATGGCGCGACGCCTACGCACTCGCGTCCGACCCGAAGCGATTGCCCGACTGGGCCAGTGGCCTCGCCAAGAGCGCGCTGGTGCCGCACGGCGACCACTGGATCGTGCGCACGCCCGAAAGCGGCGAGGCCCGCATGCGCTTTGCGCCGCCCAATGAGTTCGGCGTGCTCGACCACTGGGTGGCGCCCGAAGGCGTGCCCGAGGTCTACCTGCCGTTCCGCGTGATCGGCGTGGCGCCCGGCGTGTGCGAGCTGCAGTTCTCGCTGCTGCGCCAGCCGCACATGGACGATGCGGCCTTTGCGCGCGACGCCGGATGGATCGCGCGCGACCTGCAGGCCCTGCGCCGCCTGCTCGAGGCGGGCTGAGCCCGGCCTGGCTTACTCGGTGGCCGTGACGTCGTCGGCCAGCGGGTTCTCGGCCTTGTACGCGGCGATGTCGCGCACGTTCTTCTGCACCGCCACCGCGCCGAACAGGCTCAGCAGGAAGGCCATGGCGTAGAAGCCCTTCTCGCTCGCAGCCAGCGAGGCGTTGAACAGGCCCACGGCCAGCAGGCCCACCGACAGCAGCAGCGAGACCCAGCACAGGCCGAAGTAGATGCCGGTGACCGAGATGCCCTCGAGCCGGTCGCGCACCGTCTTTTGCAGCGACACGGCCGAGAACAGGCCGTACATGAGGATGGTGAAGTAGTAGCCCTTCTCGTTGAGCTGCATCGCGGCATTCCACAGCCCGAGCAGGTACACGATGGCGCCGATGATCAGCGCGGCCCAGGATGCGGCGACGAATGCGCCGGTCGGTTTCTGAAACTTGACGGTTCCCATGACGATCCTCCTCGTTGTTGTGTCGCGCGATTATGGTGCGGGAAGGCGGTGGCATGATCGCCAGCGACCGGCCTCCCAGGAGGCGGCTTTCCAGAAAAACCGGAGGAACCCTTCATGTCGTCGCAACCCGCCCACCCGCAGTCTCTCGTTCGCACCGGCGCCAAGGCCGGCTTCGCCTTCGCCGGCTCGGCCATCAAGGGCGCGCTGATCGGCCTGTTTCTCGGCGGCGGCGTGTTCTTCTACTACCTGAGCCAGCTGCAGGGCCCGGGCATCCCGGCGGCGCGCGCCGGTGGCGCGGGCGCCATCCTGGCGCTGATCATGTCGCCGCCGTTGCTGGTGGCCGTGCTGCTGTCTTTGTTCGTCGGCGTGTACTTCCTGCTCGGCGTGCAGCGGGGCCGCGCCCGCGCGATGCAGCACCTGGTCGCGGCGCGCGGCGAGGCCGTGTCGCAGCGCCTGGGTGACGCCATCGCGGGCCGCATCGAAGCCATGCCGCGCACGCACGGCGGCCTGCAGCGCGTGGCCGACTGGCTCTCGCCCGACGCCCTGTGCCAGCAGCTCGCGCCGGTGCTCGGCGAAGGCCGGGCCGTGCGCGCGGTGGTCGGCTTCGTGCTGGGCCGCCTGCCCCTGAGCGACATGCTGGCCGAGTGGCAGCAGGAGCGTGCCGCGCACGGTGCGACGACGCCGGCGACGGGCGAAGACCCTGCCCTGCGCGCCCTGCTCACGCGCCGCATCCACGAGGTGCTGCAGGAGATGGCGACGCCCTCGCGCAAGCTCTTCTACATCGCGCTGGTGGCGCAGGCCGTCCTGCTGGGCGTGGGGCTGTGGCTCGTGCGCTGAGCCCGACCGTCTTCGTTGGTCTTGAGGCGTGCAGCTGCTGCGGCGCTGACGCCTCGGCGACAATCAGCGCCCGCGCGGGCCTTGCGGTGTGCGCGGCCTCCATGCCTGCCTGTCTCCCCTGCCCCCCGCTTTTATGATCGTCCGGAAACGCCCGTCCGGGCTCAAGCTGTTTCTGTCCTGGCGGGGCTCCGTCCTGCCGCGCATCGCCGCGGCGCTGACGCTCAACGTGATCGTGGCCATCGTCGTCACGGTGCTGCACGGGCGCTTCGGCTCCATCAAGATTCCGCTCGGCACCGTGCCCTTCGCGCTGCTCGGCCTGCCGCTGGCGATCTTCCTGGGCTTTCGCAACACCGCGGCCTACGACCGCTTCTGGGAGGCGCGCAAGCTCTGGGGCGAGGTGATCCTGCGCTCGCGCAACCTGGCGCGCCAGTGCCAGAGCCTCATCGACGGCGATGCGCCGGTGAACGCCGGCGCCGACACCGTCCGCCGCCTGGACGACCTGCGCGTGCGCATGACCCTGCGCGCCGCGGCGTTTGCTCATGCGCTGCGCCACCAGTTGCGCGGCACCGATGCCGCGGCTGACACCCGGCCCTTCCTGCGCGAGACGGAATGGCAGGGCCTGACGCAGGTCGCCAACCGGCCGCATGCGCTGCTGATGCACATGGGCGCCGACCTGCGCGAAGCGCTGCGCGCGCGGCGCATCGACCCGGCCCTGGCGGCGGGTGTCGACGGCACGCTGTCGGCGCTGAGCGCGGCGGCTGCGTCGTGCGAGCGCATCCTCAGCACGCCCATTCCCTTTTCGTACACGCTGCTGCTGCACCGCACGGCGTACCTGTATTGCTACCTGCTGCCCTTCGGGCTGGTGGACTCGGTCGGGTTCATGACGCCGGTGGTGGTGCTGATCGTGGCCTACACCTTCTTCGGCCTGGATGCGCTCGGCGACGAGATCGAGGAGCCCTTCGGCACCGAGTCGAACGACCTGCCGCTCGAGGCCCTGTGCCGCACGCTCGAGATCGACCTGTGCCAGTCGGTGGGCGCCCCGGCGCCGGCGCCGCTGGTGCCGGTCGACTACTTCCTGCGCTGACACCCGCCGCGCGCGCGGTGCCGGCCTCCCCCTTCCCGAAAGAAAGACGCTTTCCCTCCATGTCGCACGAAGACCGCATCCGCCTGCCCGCCCTGCGCAGCAAGATCACCACCGCGGAGGCCGCTGCCGAATGGATTCGCGACGGCATGGTGGTCGGCATGAGCGGGTTCACGCGCGCCGGCGACGCCAAGGCCGTGCCGCTGGCGCTCGCGGCCCGCGCGCGCCGCGAGCCGATGAAGATCACGCTCATGACCGGCGCCTCGCTCGGCGGCGACGTGGACCGCCAGCTGACCGAGGCCGGTGCCATCAGCCGGCGCATGCCGTTCCAGGTCGACACCGTGCTGCGCCAGGCGATCAACCGCGGCGAGGTGATGTTCATCGACCACCACCTGTCGGAAACGGTCGAGATGCTGCGCACGCGGCAGATTCCGCCGATCGACATCGCGATCATCGAGGCCGTGGCCATCACCGAGACCGGCGCGCTGGTGCCGAGCACCTCGATCGGCAACAGCGCGAGCTTCGCGATCCTGGCCGACAAGGTGATCGTCGAGATCAACACCTCGCAGTCGACCGCGCTCGAAGGGCTGCACGACATCTTCATTCCCAAGCACCGCCCGCAGCGCGAGCCGATGCCGCTGGTGGCGCCGCACGACCGCATCGGCACCAGCGCCATCGAGATCCCGCCCGAGAAGATCCTGGGCATCGTCATCACCGACAAGGCCGACAGCACCTCCACGGTATTGCCGGCCGACGCCGAAACGGCGGCCATCGCGGCGCATCTGGTGGCCTTCTTCGAGCGCGAGGTGGCGCAGGGCCGGCTCACCGAGCGGCTGCTGCCGCTGCAGGCGGGCATCGGCACGGTCGCCAACGCGGTGATGTCGGGGCTGGGCGCGGGGCCGTTCGAGCACCTTACGATGTATTCGGAGGTGCTGCAGGACTCGACCTTCGACCTGTTCGACGCCGGCAAGCTGGACTTCGCCTCGGGCTCGTCGATCACGCTGTCGCCCGCGAAGGCGCGGCAGGTGTTCGGCGACCTGGAGCGCTACAAGGACCGGCTGGTGCTGCGGCCGCAGGAGGTGAGCAACCACCCGGAGATCATCCGGCGCCTGGGCATCATCGCGCTGAACACGGCGCTGGAGGCCGACATCTACGGCAACGTCAACTCGACCCACGTGCTGGGCACGCACATGATGAACGGCATCGGCGGCTCGGGCGACTTCGCGCGCAACGCCTACCTGTCGATCTTCGCGACCAAGTCGGTCGCCAAGCAGGGCGCGGTGTCGAGCATCGTGCCGATGGTGTCGCACGTGGACCATGCACCGCAGGACGTCGACATCCTGGTCACCGAGGTGGGCCTGGCCGACCTGCGTGGGCTGGCGCCGCGTGAACGGGCGGCGGCGATCATCGCCAACTGCGCGGCCGAGCCGTACCGCGCGATGCTGCAGGATTACTACACGCGTGCTGTGGCGACCTGCGGCGGCCACACGCCGCACCGGCTGGAAGAGGCGTTTTCGTGGCACGTGCGCTACCGCGACACGGGCACGATGCGGGTCGACTGAAAGCAGAAAGGCCGGTCCTTGCGGGCCGGCCTTTCTTGCTTGTCAGCGCTGGAAGTGGCTCAGAGCGCCAGCATCAGCTTGAGGTTCTGCACCGCGGCGCCGCTGGCGCCCTTGCCCAGGTTGTCCAGGCGCGCGATCACCACGGCGTGGCGGTGGTCCTCGTTCGGGAACACGCGGATCTCCAGCTGGTTGGTGTCGTTGAGCGCCAGCGCGTCGAGCTTGCCGTCGTCGGTCGGTGGCAGCACCTTCACGAACTGCTCGGGCGTGTTGCTCTTGGCATAGTGGGCGGCCAGGGCGTCCTGCAGGTCGCCGGCCTTCGGCTTGCCGGGCAGCAGGTCCAGGTGCAGCGGCAACTGCACCAGCATGCCCTGCTTGAAGTTGCCCACCGACGGAATGAAGACCGGGCGGCGCGTGAGGCCGGTGTAGGTCATGATTTCGGGGATGTGCTTGTGCTTCAGGCCCAGCGCGTAGGTCTCGAACAGCGGCGCCTTGCCGCCCTCGTAGTCCTCGATCATCGTGCGGCCGCCGCCGGAGTAGCCGCTCACCGAAGGCAGCGACACCGGGAAGTCGGCCGGCAGCAGGCCCGCGTCGACCAGCGGACGCACCATGGCGATGGCGCCGGTGGCGTAGCAGCCGGGGTTGCCGACGCGGTCGGCCTGGGCCACGGCCTGCCAGTGGCCTTCGACGAGTTCGGGGAAGCCGAAGACCCAGCCCGGCGCGATGCGGTGGGCGGTCGAGGCGTCGATGATCTTGGGCTTTTGGCCCGGGAGCTGGTCGATCAGCGCGACCGACTCGCGCGCCGCGTCGTCGTGCAGGCACAGCACCACGAGGTCGACGCCGGCCATCAGCTCGCGCTTGGCGGCCACGTCCTTGCGCAGCTCGGGCGCGATGCTCACGAGCTCGATCTGCGGCATCGTCTGCAGCCGCTCGCGAATTTGCAGGCCGGTGGTGCCGGCTTCGCCGTCGATGAAAACCTTGGCCATATCGGAGTATGCGTAGGGTGGCTAGAAGAAAGTACGTATTGACCGCAACCGCGCATCAAGTATTGGTGCGGCGCACCATGATACAGTCCGCGGTTGTTCGCCGCCCCCAGCCGTCAGGCTGCCGTCGCCCGCGAACAACAGAGCAGAAACAACAGTCTCACTCCCGATCTCCCGTTCTCAACCTCCTCCTTCCGAGAGACATCCCTCATGAAGATTCACGAGTACCAAGGCAAGGAAATCCTTGCCAAGTTCGGCGTGCCGGTGCCGCGCGGCATCCCGGCCTATACGGTTCAGGAGGCGGTCGAGGCCGCCCAGAAGCTTGGAGGCCCGGTCTGGGTCGTCAAGGCCCAGATCCACGCGGGTGGCCGCGGCAAGGGCGGTGGCGTCAAGGTCGCCAAGTCGATCGAAGACGTCAAGAAGCTGGCTGGCGAGATCCTCGGCATGCAGCTCAAGACCCACCAGACCGGCCCTGAAGGCCAGAAGGTGCGTCGCCTCTACATCGAAGACGGCGCCGACATCAACAAGGAATACTACATTTCGGCCGTGACCGACCGCGCCACCCAGAAGGTGGCGTTCATCGCTTCGAGCGAAGGCGGCATGGACATCGAGGAAGTGGCCCATTCCACCCCCGAGAAGATCATCACGGTCTACGCCGACCCCAAGGACGGCCTGACCGACGCGCAAGCCAAGGAAATCGCCGACGGCATCGGCATGCCGGCCGATTCGACCGCCCAGACGGTCGACATCCTGAAGAAGCTCTACACCTGCTACATGGAGACGGACGCCTCGCTGGTCGAGATCAACCCGCTCAACCGTGACAGCAAGGGCAACGTCGTCGCCCTGGACGCCAAGTTCAACTTCGACAGCAACGCGCTGTTCCGCCACCCCGAAATCGTGGCCCTGCGCGACCTGGACGAAGAAGACGCGGCCGAAGTCGAAGCCTCGAAGTTCGACCTCGCCTACATCTCGCTGGACGGCAACATCGGCTGCCTGGTGAACGGTGCCGGCCTGGCCATGGCCACCATGGACACCATCAAGCTGTTCGGCGGCGAGCCGGCCAACTTCCTGGACGTGGGCGGCGGTGCCACCCCCGAGAAGGTCACGGAAGCCTTCAAGATCATGCTGAAGAACAAGAACGTGGAAGCCATCCTCGTGAACATCTTCGGCGGCATCATGAAGTGCGACACCATCGCCACCGGCGTGATCGCAGCCTGCAAGGCCGTGAACCTGCAAGTGCCGCTGGTCGTGCGCATGAAGGGCACCAACGAAGTCGAAGGCAAGAAGCTGCTGGCCGAGTCGGGCCTGCCGATCATCAGCGCCGACACCATGGCGGACGCGGCCCAGAAGGTCGTGGCAGCAGTCAAGAAGGCCTAAGGAACAAGTCATGTCGATCTACATCAACAAAGACACCAAAGTCATCACGCAAGGCATCACCGGCAAGACCGGCCAGTTCCACACCGAGAAGTGCCAGGAATACGCGAACGGCAAGAACGCCTTCGTGGCCGGCGTGAACCCGAAGAAGGCCGGCGAGTCGATCTTCAACATCCCGATCTTCGGTTCGGTGAAGGAAGCCGCCACGCAGACCGGCGCCACCGTGTCGGTGATCTACGTGCCGCCGGCAGGCGCCGCGGCCGCCATCTGGGAAGCTGTCGAAGCCGACCTGGACATGGCGATCTGCATCACCGAAGGCATCCCGGTTCGGGACATGCTCGAAGTGCGCAACAAGATGAAGGCCAAGGAAGCGGCCGGCGGCAAGAAGACTCTGCTGCTGGGTCCGAACTGCCCCGGCCTGATCACGCCCGACGAAATCAAGATCGGCATCATGCCCGGCCACATCCACCGCAAGGGCCGCATCGGCGTGGTCTCGCGCTCGGGCACGCTGACGTACGAAGCCGTGGCTCAACTGACGGAAATCGGCCTGGGCCAATCGTCGGCAGTCGGCATCGGCGGCGACCCGATCAACGGCCTGAAGCACATCGACGTGATGAAGGCCTTCAATGACGATCCGGACACCGACGCCGTCATCATGATCGGCGAAATCGGCGGCCCCGACGAGGCTGACGCAGCCCGCTGGTGCAAGGACAACATGAAGAAGCCGGTCGTCGGCTTCATCGCCGGTGTCACCGCCCCTCCCGGCAAGCGCATGGGCCACGCCGGCGCGCTGATCTCGGGCGGCGCCGACACGGCCGAAGCCAAGCTCGCCATCATGGAAGAGTGCGGCTTCACCGTGACGCGCAACTTCTCGGAGCTGGCCAAGCTGCTCAAGGGCAAGCTGTAAAAAGCACACCCACCGCTGGCGGCATTCCCGCCGCTCGCATTACCACGCAGAAATGAAAAAGCGCCCGCATTGAGTTGCGGGCGCTTTTTTAACTACAACACAGTGGAATCAGAGACATGGAACTTCTTCAAAGCACGGACTTCTGGATCGGTCTGATCAAGATCATCTGGATCAACATCATCCTCTCGGGCGACAACGCCGTCGTGATCGCCATGGCGGCGCGATCGCTGCCGCCCGCACAACAGAAAAAGGCCGTGCTGTTCGGCTCGGGCGCGGCCGTGGTGCTGCGCATCGTGCTGACGGTGGTGGCGGCCAAGCTGTTGGCGCTGCCCTACCTGCAGATCATCGGCGGCGCCCTGCTGCTGTGGATCGGCCTGCAGCTGCTCAGCGAGGAAGACGAAGGCGACGGCGAGTCCAAGGAATACGGCAGCATGTTCGCGGCCGTGCGGACCATCCTGCTGGCCGACCTGGTGATGAGCCTGGACAACGTGATCGCCGTGGCGGCCGCCGCGCAAGGCAGCATGGTGCTGCTGGTGTTGGGCCTGGCCATCAGCATCCCCTTGGTGATTTTCGGCAGCACGCTCATGATCAAGCTCATGGAACGCTTCCCGATCATCGTCATGCTGGGTGCCGCGCTGATCGGCTGGGTCGGCGGCGAGACCATCGTGAGCGACGTGTCGCTGCACGAGGCGCTGGCGGCCAACCCCTGGATGCACTACGTGGGCGCGATCGCCGGCGCGGTGCTCGTCGTGGCCCTGGGCCGCTTCCTGCAACGGCGCGCACGCGCTGCTGCGCACTGATCCCTTAAAAAGCGAGCGCTGACAAACGATGGCAGGTGTTGGCGTTTCCCTTTTCTCCAGTCGACCGGCGCTGAGCTGGGAGTTTGCGGCGCTGACCGATGTCGGGCGCCTGCGCGCCCACAACGAAGACGCGGTGCATGTCGACCCGGCCCTCGGCCTGGCGCTGCTGGCCGACGGCATGGGCGGCTACAAGGGCGGCGAGGTGGCCAGTGCCATGGCCATCTCGCTGATGCACGCGAGCTTCGGCCGCTGGTTCGCCCAGGCCGGCATGCAGGCGCCGGCCCGCGTGGTCCGGCGTGCGCTGCAGGCGGCCACCGACGAGGCCAACGGCGCCATCCTCCAGGCGGGCATCACCCACGAAGAACTGCGAGGCATGGGCACGACCCTCGTGCTGGCGGCGTTCCGCCCCCAGCGCGTGGTGGTCGGCCACATCGGCGATTCGCGCTGCTACCGCCTGCGCAACAACAAGCTGGAGCAGCTCACGCGCGACCATTCGCTGCGCCAGCAGCAGCTCGACGCGGGCGCCATCACGCCCGAAGAGGCCTTGAACTCCCCCACCCGCAACCTCGTGACGCGGGCCGTGGGCGTGGAAGCCCAGGTGTTGCTGGAGATGCACGAGC
The DNA here is from genome assembly GCF_059423965.1 of Variovorax sp. GW458-11-26-14-LB1. NCBI lineage: Bacteria > Pseudomonadati > Pseudomonadota > Betaproteobacteria > Burkholderiales > Comamonadaceae > Variovorax > Variovorax sp. GW458-11-26-14-LB1. The sequence goes on along the minus strand of NZ_JBWKYW010000042.1, from coordinate 45,223 downwards.
ACAGCGCCAGGCCGGGCGACCTGTACATGCTGTGCTCCGACGGGCTCAGCGAGATGGTGCCGGATGCGCAGCTTTTCACGCTTTTGAGCCGTGATCTGGGGCTGAAGGAGATGGCCTCACTTTTGGTTGCAATTTCAAACGACAATGGCGGACGGGATAACATTTCAGTTGTTCTGGCCAAGGCGGGCGTCAGCGAAGCGACCCGCGGGGCCATGTAGCAGCCAACCCAGGCGGCGGACCGTTTGCGCCGCCTGACGGTGCTGGATCTTTGCAAACGGGGAGTAATCGGCCATGCCGAAGATGATCATTTCGGTCGATGGCGTCGTCATCGGCCAAGTGGCGCTCGCCAAGAACCGCACGACGTTGGGCCGGCGCGCCTACAACGACATCGTGATCGACAATCTCGCCGTCAGCGGCGAGCATGCCGTGCTGCACATGAGCGGCGGCGAAGTCGAAATTGAAGATCTCAACAGCACCAACGGCACCTACGTCAATGCGCTGGCCGTCCAGAAGCAGGCGCTCCAGGACAACGACGTCATCGAGGTCGGCGGCTGCCGCATCCATTTCCGTTCGCACAGCAACCTCATGGCCGGCCCCGGCTCCGTGCGGGCCTCGCTCTCCGAGTATTCGGCGCCGATGCCGCTCTCGTCGGCGCCCACTGAATCGGGCGCGCTGGTCGAGCTGGGCGTGCCCGTGCTGCGCGTGCTCTCGGGCGCCAACGAAGGCCAGGACGTCCCGCTGCAGAAGGTGGTCACCACCATCGGCAAGCCCGGCGTCGCCGTGGCCGTCGTCACCCGCCGCCGCCAGGGCTACGTGGCGGCCACCGTTGTCGGCAGCGTCACGCTCAACGGCGCCCCGCTGGGCGCCGAAGCCGTCGCGCTGCAGGAGGGCGACGTGCTCGAACTCGGCGGCGCCTCGCGCATGCAGTTCGTCCGGATCTGAGCCGGCCCGGACGCCCTGCTCCGTTCTTCGTTTTCTCGCCGGCAGGCATCCGTTGTCCAAGGCTGATCGGCCATGAGCGCAGCGCCGGGCCGCCCCAAGCAAGCTCGCACCGCAGTGCGAAGCACGGAGGTACGTCAATGAGCGCATTGCGGCGGCACTGGCCGCGCATCGCCATCACGCTGCTGCCGGTGCTGCTGGCGCTGCTCCATGCCACCGGCGTTTGGCGGCTGGGCGTGATCGAGCACCTGGACCACCTGATCTACGACGCTCGCCTGCGCGCCACCATGCCGGGCACGCCCGACACGCGGGTCGTGATCGTCGATGTCGACGACGCCAGCCTGGCGCGCGAAGGCCAGTGGCCCTGGCCGCGCGACAAGATCGCCAGCCTCACGACGGAACTGCTGGCCCGCCAGCACGTGGCCGTGCTCGGCTTCGACGTGATGTTTCTCGAGCCCGACCGCAGCTCCGGCCTCGGGCGCCTGAAGGAGATCGCAGCCGGGCCATTGAGCGGCGTGCCGGGCCTCGCTGCCGAAATCGACCAGCTCGCGCCCACCCTCGACCACGACGCCACACTGGCCCAGGCCCTGCGCGGCCAGCCCGTGGCGCTCGGCTACTACTTCACCCGCACCGAACAACCCAGCGCCAAGGGGCTCTTGCCGGCGACGCCGGTGCTGCCGCCTGACGCCTTTCCGCCCCATGCTTCCTTCGTCACGCTCTGGAACGGCTTCGGCGCCAGCCTGCCGGTGCTGGGGCGCGCGGCGCCGGTCGCGGGGTTCCTGAACACCCTGGTCGGTGACGGCAGCGACGACGGCGTGATTCGCAGCGTGCCGCTCATCGCCCGCTACGAGGGCGAGCATGCATCGCCCGGGCACTACGAGTCGCTGGCGCTGGCGGTGTACCGGCTGGCGAACGGTTCGCCGCCCGTGCGGCCGGCGCTCGTGGCCGGCGACGGCAACTTTCCGCGCCTGCAGGCGCTGGTGCTGGGGTCGCTGCGCATCCCGGTCGACCAGAGTGCCAGCCTGCAGGTGCCGTTTCGCGGCCCCGGTGGGCCGCGCGCAGGGTCGTTCCGCTACGTGGCCGCCGCCGACGTCCTCGAGGGCCGACTGGCGCCGGGCGAGTTGAAGGACAAGATCGTGCTGCTCGGCGCCACCGCGCCCGGCCTGCAGGACCTGCGCGCCACCCCCGTCGGCGCGGCGTTCCCGGGCGTCGAAGTGCACGCCAACATCGTCTCGGGCCTGCTCGACCGGCGCCTGCTGGCCGTGCCCGACTACGCACCGGGTTATGAAGTGCTGACCGTGCTGGCGGCGGGGCTGCTGCTCGCGTTCGGGCTGTCGCTGCTGTCCGCATCGCGCGCCGTGCTGCTCGGCGCGGGCGTGGTCACCGCGCTGGTCGGCCTCAACACCTGGCTCTACGTCGGCCACAGCCTCGTGCTCCCGCTGGCGTCGGCGCTCGTCATGGTGGCGCTGGCCTTCGCGCTCAACATGAGCTGGGGTTACTTCGTCGAATCGCGCGCGCGGCGCGGGCTGGTGCGGCTCTTCGGCACCTACGTGCCGCCGCAGCTGGTCGACGAAATGCTCGTGCGCCCCGGCCGCTACAGCATGCGCGCCGAGAGCAAGGAAATGACCGTGATGTTCTGCGACATGCGCGACTTCACCCGGCTGTCCGAGCAGATGGCGCCGGCCGAGCTGCAGGCCTTCCTGAACACCGTCTTCAGCCGGCTCACCGAGGTGATCAGCGCGCACCGCGGCACCGTCGACAAATACATGGGCGACTGCGTCATGGCCTTCTGGGGCGCGCCCATCGACACGCCCGGCCATGCCGCGCTCGCCGTGCAGGCGGCGATCGACATGGCCGCTGCCGTGCACGACATCAACCGCCAGCACCGCGCCAACGGCCGCCCCGAGATCAGCGCGGGCATCGGTTTGAACAGCGGCCTCATGAGCGTCGGCGACATGGGTTCGACCGCGCGCCGCAGCTATACCGTGGTCGGCGACGCGGTCAATCTCGCGTCCCGGCTGGAGGGCCTGAGCGGACACTACGGGGTCGAGATCGTGGCCAGCGGCGCCACCCGCGAGGCGGCGCCCGGGTTCGTCTGGCAGGAACTCGACAGCGTGCGCGTCAAGGGCAAGGCCCAGGCCGTCGCCATCTACACCCCGCTCGCGCCGGAAGCCACAGCCGAGGCGCAGGACACACGGCAGCAACTCGACCGCTGGAGCCAGGTGCTCGCCGCCTACCGCCGCCAGGATTGGGCGCTGGGCCGGAACTTGCTGGCTCCCCTGCTCGCCGCGGATGCGAAAAAAGTCCTTTACCAGCTCTACGCCCAGCGTTTAGCCTCGATGGCGCTTCGCCCGCAGGACCCGGACTGGGACGGCGCCACCCGGTTCGACACCAAATGACGACAGACGCATACAAGGGGTCTTCCACAATGCAGGTTCGCGTGCTGGGTTGCTCGGGAGCCATCGCCAAGGACTGCCGTACCACCTCGTTCCTGGTCGATGCGGACCTGCTCGTGGACGCCGGCACGGGCGTCGGCGACCTCACCCTCGACGAGATGGCCGCCATCGACGACGTGGTGCTCACCCACTCGCACCTCGATCACATCGCCGCCCTGCCCCTGATGCTCGACGCCGTCGGCAGCCGCCGCACCCGGCCGCTGCGCGTGCACGCCCTGGCAGCCACCATCGACGCGCTGCGCGCGCATGTGTTCAACAACGTCATCTGGCCGAATTTCGAACGCATTCCCAGCCCCGAATCGCCGTTCGTGAGCTTTCACGAGATCACGGTCGGGCAACGCCTCGAACTGGGCAGCGACGCCCCCAAGCTGATCGAGGTGCTGCCGGCCGTCCACACCGTGCCGGCCTGCGGTTTCGCCATCCGCCGGGCTGAAGGCGGCGCTCACTGGGTCTTCAGCGGCGATACCGAGCGCAACCCGCCGTTCTGGGAGCGCGTCAACGCGATCGACGTGGCGATGCTCGTCATCGAGACCGCCTTCAGCTCCCGCGAAGAAGCCTTGGCCGAACGCAGCCTTCACCTGTCGCCGGTGGCCCTGGCGCACGAGCTGGCGCAGATCGATCCGGGCAAGCAATACCCGATCTACATCACCCACACCAAGCCGGCGGAGACCGAAGAAATCATGAGCCAGATCGAGATGCTGGCGGGGCGCGAGGTGGCGGGCTTGGCGCAGCGGGACATCCGCTGGCTCAAGGCGGATGGGGTGCTGACCTTCTGACCGGAAGCGGTCGGGCATGACAAATTTGTCGACACAATTGGCATCTGAGTGCGAGTTGTGTCACATCATGTAACCATCTTGTGACCAAAGACGGCCCGAACGAGGGCTGCAGGGTGGGGAACCCGGGTGGCACGGATGCTGCGAAAGTTACCTCGCTCCGGGCTGGTTCCCGGGCTTTACAAACCAACCTGGAGTTAATCGAATGAACCGTCGTTCTATCGCACGCAATGTGCAAAAGGGTTTCACCCTGATCGAATTGATGATCGTTGTGGCGATCATCGGCATCTTGGCTGCAGTGGCTCTGCCGCAGTACCAAAACTACACGGCTCGCGCTCAGACCACCGAAGCAATGAACCTGCTTGCCGGCCTGAAGACTCCGCTTATGGAACTCGCTGGCAGCAATGGTTTGCAGCAGGCCTGCGGCACCAACGACGCAACTCCTGCTGTCCCCGCCGGTCCTGGCGGCGTTCCCGCTGGGACGCCCGCTATCCCTGCCGGCGCTCTGCACACGTCCAACAACTTCACGCTGTCCGGTCAGTACGTCGACACCATCGTGGCTACCCCGACCGCAGCTACCTCCTGCGCTCTTGTGGCAACGTTCAAGAACACGGGCGTTAACGACAAGCTGAAGGGCCAGACCATTACCTTCACGTACACCGCTGCGAACGCCGAATGGCGCTGCACCTCCAACCTGAACGCCTCCGTTCGTCCTAAGACCTGCTCGGAATCCTAAGCAACTGAAGCCGCTTAGGCGGCCAAGTGCGCCCGATGAAAATTTTGGGCACCTGCATCAAGCCGCCTTCAGGCGGCTTTTTGCTTTTTAATCCTCGTGTCCCAGTCTTGGTGGACTGACACTTTTTCCCTGAAGGAAGGCCGGCCAATGCAGTCAAGTGCGAGACGCGCAGACTCTTGGTTTTTCAATCAAGAAAGCGAACGCAGCTAAGGCCGGTCCAATAGCGCTACGGTATCCGGAGCCGCTCGACCGTATTGGCATGGCTACCAGAACTGGTATTCGGCATCCTCTCGGCTGCCCATGCCCGTATCGGTCAAGCAATCCTCTTCCTCTTCCTCTTCCATGCCATCGACTCACCGAGCAGAAGGTCGACTTCCCCGAGGTGCAGCCTCTCGAAGTCAACGCGAATGCCCGACTGTTCGAGGTGGTGATCGGATGTACTGAAGAAGGACTGAGCACGTATCGCAAAAAGCCTTTGTGCTCTCGCAAGAGCTTCTTCCGGGGTAAGAGCTTGCCGCCATCGAGTTCTGGGCCGCCCTGGGGTTGTGTGGCCGCTAATGTGATGCGCGCGAATACACCGTGATCGAGCTCGTTCGCGAGGTGCTCTCGCCGCACTGGGTCGCGCAGAGACCGTACCTACCGTGAAATTGAAAACGCCCGATGAAGTTCAGCGGGCGCCTTTGGCTGGCTTCAACACCCGGCTATCGGGCCTTCGCAGGGGTCAATCTACGCTTTGGTAGGGCGGATCAGATACGGCATCTAGTTCACCAACTCTCGCCACGAAGTCCGATGCGCGACTCCCCCTCCCGACGAAGGTGGGACCGGAGGAACTTCGGAGCCCAGATCTCCGTTGCTCCGCTGATAGATGATTCGGATGTTGCCGTTGCTGTCCTTCACCCAACTCATCCCTACGATCAGCGAGTTGTCGCTCCACAGGGTCCCCGACGGGTTGGTGGTCACCACGCCGCCATTGGCCGCGTTGAGGTAATAGCGCCACGATGAGCCTCCCGAGGCGCAAGCATCGCCATTGGGAATGGCGGTCGCAATCGCGAGGGTGTTGAGTTGCAGGCCCAGGTTGGTCGCGATGCGCTCTCTGCTGTGTGGCAAGTCGATCCACCATCCTGCCTTCGTTGAGAAGTTGACCGCATTGTTGGAGACCGATGCGGTCCGTGCCTCGGCCTCCGTCCCAGCGAGCGTGAAGGTTTGTCGCACGAAATTCGTCGTATCCGCTCGCACGTCACCCCAGCCGTTGTTCGTCAATGGATCCTTCACCGCGTAAACGCTTTGCTGTGTGGAGTCCGTAATGTCGTTCTGGCCCAAATAGCGCCCGGTTCCTACGATGATCACGGGTTTCCCCGAGATCTCCACGGTTTCGGGTTTCGTCGAGATCGGCTGCGGTGTAGTGCCGACCCGGAAGGTGGCGAGCTTGAGGGCTGCGCGATGCGGCTCGACGAGGCCATCGATGTCGAAGCGCCACAGGTTGCCCAGCATGTCGCCACCGTAAAAGCGCTTGCTGGTGTTGTTCGCCGCATCGTCGATCCAGGCGTTGATCTTTGCCAGGCCGCTGGGAGCGCTGGCGCTGCCGACGTCGGTCGAAATGTCCTGCAGCTTCGCACCGGTGTTGGCGTTCAGTACGAACAGATGGCCCCTTCCGTCGCCGGACGTGTTGTTGTACCCGGATGCGAATACCACCACCCAGGTGCCGTCGGCCTTCTTGGTGATGACCGGATTGCCGTAGCTGTAGCCGAGGTTGTCGTCGGTGAACTCCCACAGCATGGATGGGTTGAGGGGGTCGGTGATATCGAGTGCGTAGTAGCTCTTGCCGCCAAGATTGAGACCACCCACGAGGATGGTCTTCCATGCCGTGCCGACCTTGATGTCGGCCATCACTGGCGCACCGTCCACGAAGTACTGGTGGTTGGACCCGTAGGCCGAGTCCGCCAGCTTGTACAGATTGGGCATCACCGCTGTGGGAACGAAAGCCCAGAGTTCGGTGCCACCGTCCGAGGTCTCGGACGAGAAGGCGTGCAGCATGCCATCGTTCGCGGCAACGTAGACGACGTTCTTTCGCGATGCCTTTGCGGCAACGAAGTCGGCGTATCCCGCGTCTGCGTAGCTGAAGGGCGGCTTGCCGACGTGCACCGGCGCGCCGTTCACGATGTCGCCGAGCACGTGCTCGCGCTTGCGATACAAGGGCGCCACGTTTGTGTTCGAGGCGTTGGTGCTTTGGGACTCGTGGGTGCGAACGCCGCGCAGATAGTTGACGAGGTTGGCGCCGGAGTTCGCCGCGGTTTTCTCGTTGTCCGACAGTTGCGAGCACTGGCTGGCGGTCAAGCCGGTCGAGCACATGCGGTTGTCGAAATTTCCCTGCAGCGCCGTGCTCAGGTTGGCGTAGGTAAAGCCCCGCAGCGTACCGCTGTTGTTGAAGTAGATGTTGCGGTTCGCGGGCGTCGCGGCGTCAAGCAGCGCTTGCGCGGACCAGGCACGTGCGCCGATGGTGGCGTCCGCACCGTTGAGCGCAAAGGCTTGCAGATCACCGGTCCAGGCCTGGGTCGTGTAGCTGGCCCGGAACACCTGGTTGTTGTTCCCGGCCACAAGCTCGAGCGAACTGGTTGATGCGGCCGCGCCGGCGCCGGCCACCTGCTTGACCGTCGAGACGACGCCGTTGATGGCCTCGGCCAGCAGGCTGGCATTCATCGCCGAGTAGTACTGCCCGCGGCCGTTGACTGCGGCGTGCCACAGGTCGTCCACGTTGCGGGCGTCGCCGCCGATGCTGTTGCTCTTCGTCGAGTTGGTATTGCCAGGTGATGGCCAGTTGAGCGGGCCGCGCTTGATGTCCGCGTAGGCGCCGGTTGCCTGGGTCAGGTAGTTCTTGTCGTATGCCAGCGTGCCGCTCACGCCCAAGCCGATCGTGAACGTGTTCATGTGCTGCCAGTTGGCGGGATCGGTGGCGGTGGTGCGAACGATGTTCGCGCACACGTCCTGGGAGCTTCCGTTGCTGGACGACGTGGACGTGCAATGGCTGCCGTTGCGAAGGTCCGTCTTGTAGTAGTACTGGGCCACGTCGGCCAGCGTGTTGGACGTGCCACCGGCGGACGATCTTGTCGTTGCCTCGGTGCTGGTTTCCGGACCGCTTATGCGCTCGCCAGAGTTGGTGGTCGTGATGGAGACGGCGCTCCAGCCGGCCGAAGCGCCGTTGGCACTCGGGCTGTACGAGAGGTTCCCGTTGCCCTTTGTACGCTGGCAGCTTTTCTGCGCAGTGCCACTGTTGACCCAGGCGCTGCCAGCGCCAGGATCAGGACGTGCGGGATTCGGGCTGGCTACGGTTTGATCCGATGTGACGGCCAGGTTTCTCCAATTGGAGTAAGTGGTTGGACTCCTTACCGGGGCGGCCTCCACGCCATCCGTGGTCACGGTCGTGATGGTGTAGGTGGCGACGCCTTCCTTCGGCGTGACGACAGTGCGGGTTTCCGTCTGCTGCGTGTACGTTTGGCGCTGCGTTGTCACGAGATACCTGTTCCACTCGCACCCTCCCTGGCCGCCGTTTGAGGCGACGGTGGTGGCATCGCGTGTCCAGTCCTTCGTGCGCGTCTGAACCTGGGTTTCCGTTGCCGTCGCGGGAGCAGTCACCGTGACGATCTTCGTGACAGTGCTGGTTGCATCGTCCACCATTGGACGCACCTCATCGCCGTCCTGTTGCCCGATCTCGGTGCCGTTCAATTGGACACCCTTGCCGCTGTTCCAGTAGCCATCGGTCGAGAGCAGCGCGTAGTTACGCTGGCAGGAGTACTGTATGGGGTCGTACTGGTCGGTGAATTGCTTGCCGAAGTAGCGGCCGGCCTTGGAAAGCGCGGAACGCAGCGGTGTATTGCCGTTCGGCTCCGAGCCGTAGAGGCTGCTGTAGAAATTGTCCTTTTGCGGCTGGGCGAAGTCCTTGACGTCCCGGAAGTAGCCGGTGCCCGAGCCCTCGGCGCTTGCGCCGTCCACCACGCTGGTGTCGCTGATGGTCGAGAAGCCCACACGGTAGTTCTCGTTCAGCGGCGCGATGGCGCGTCCCATCGCCGTGCGCATCAGAAGGTAGCGCTTGCGATAGTACGAATACCAGTTTGCATAGTTGGTCTTGACATCCGCAGGCGAAGCGTTCGTCACCGTGTGCTTGTCGAAGACGTCGCTTCCGGGCGAGGCGCCGATGGTGCTCGTGCATTCTTTGTAGAAGGTTGCTTCCGTGTCGACATTGCCGTCGCTGCTGTAAGTCCAGTTGACGGCTTTCTGGGTGCCGGCTGCTTTGTAGGTGTAGTAGGTGGGGCTCAGCGCCAGCGTCCAATCGGAATAGGAGCCACTGCCCGTCACTGTGTCAACCCGCACGACCAACGCCCATGCCTCCCGCTGGTTGCTCCAGCCCCAGCTCGTGATGGCGCCTCCCATGGAGGCCGCCGAATTGGCGATTCCGGTGATCGTGACGTTGTCGCCCCGGACAAAGGATTCGTCGTTGTAAGTGCCAGCCGTGAAGTAGAAGGTCTTGGAGCCTGTACCGACGCTGATGGACGACGTCTTGATGGTCGTCGCCTGGACAAGATCGATCGTCGAGGCCTTGGTGTAGCCATCGGGCCACGCCGAGTTGAAAGACGCATCCGCGTACTGCGTACCTGCGGAATTCAACGGGGGGTTGTAGGTGAGGGTCGGATCGTAGGCGATGCCGTTGCATTGGGCCGTCTTGTAGCCGTACCAATGTCCATAGGGCTGGTCTGCGAGGCCCGATGACACGCCCAGTTCGTCAGGCATGTAGCTCCAGTTCATGGAGCCCGAGTTGTCCAGGAGAAACAGCAGGTTCGGCTTGGCCTGCACGTTGCCGCGCGTGGCCAGAGGCTCGTTGGCGAGGTCGGTGGTGTTCGATGTTTGCGACGACGTGCTGAGTGCATAGCCCAATACGCCAAGCGGAACCAGGGCGCAGAGGGCCGCGAGGCGCCAACGCGCGCCACGGCCGTTGGTCGATGAACGGAGGAATTGAGGCGTCATGAGGGGGCTTTCTTGGGCTTTCCGTCGCGCTTAGAAATGCACGATGGTCTCGGCAAAACTGGCGGTGTTGCGGGCGCCCGTTACGCGCACCACGACCCGGTAGTACGGCCCCGCGGCATTGGCAAAGCGGGCGTAGTCCGAATAGTTCAGCTCGCCGCGCTTCGACGCTGAGGTGCCCGAGGCGTTCATGGGCTTTGCACAGTGGATCGTGCTGTCGGTTCCGTAGTCGCCCGGCTTGTTGCACAACCTGAAGATGACGTAGCGCGCGCTGTTGCCATTGATCGTGCCGGCGCTGGCCGTCTTGATGACGCAATCCGCATAGGTACCGGTGGTCGCCGCGCGACACGTATCGTTGTCCCAGTCCACCAGTCGCCGGCTGGCGGCCGCGAGTTGACCCCCCGTCACGTCGACCTGGCCAGCGGCGGTGGTCCCGTCGTCGGCGAACTCCTTGGTGTTGGCGTAGTAGCCGTTGGCCGCCAGGCTGGTGTTGAGGCTGGCTTTGTTGGTGGACAGCCAGTCGATAGCAGCCCGTGCCGCCTGGTCGGTGGTCACGGTCGCATCTTGCTTGAAGCCGATGTTGCCAAGCAGCGTGGTGCTTGTGTCCACCGAGCGCACCAGCGCCAGTGTTGCCAGCAACATGGCCACCAGCGTGAGCAGCGCGAAGAGCAGCGAGGCGCCACGTTGTGGCCGGGAAGTGGAGGCGCGCGTGCGCCAGGAGGTCGAAGAAGACTTCATCATGAGTTCCAGATGACGTTGCGCAGCGGCACGATCGTGTCGTAGACCTTGTATCGGTAGTGCTCCCACTCGGTCACGTGATCGATCTTGAGAGAGAAGCACTTGCTCGCACCACAGGTGGCTGGTGTCGGACTGAAGGTCGACACGGAGCCGACGTCCCATAGAGGTGCAGCCCTGGTGACCCTGTCCTTCTCGTATTGATTGCTGCGCGCCACTACGGCAATCCGGATGGTCAGCACCTGCATCCAGCCGGCGCTCGTCGTGGGAAGGACGGTGTCGTAGGTATCGACGATGCCATCGTTGTTCGTATCCTTGCCGTAGAACGCCTGGAGGTTGACGATCTGCGGATAGAGGACCGAGGAGGTGACGGCCGTGCTGGTCGATGTGAAGTCGTCCGTCTTCAGGCTGAGCTGATCGATCGAGTAGGTGCGCAGCACCATCGAGCCCATGTTCAACAGGTAGCTGCCGGCTTCATAGCCAGCCGTGGGGAAAACTGCGCTCTGGTTCCATTTTGTCAGTGCCCCCGCACCCGCGACATGCGGCACATTGGTGCCACTCAATGTTGTCGTCGCAGCACTGGTGTCGCTGGTCACGCTGAAGAGCGCGCAGCCCACATCTGTCGACTGCGTTTTCGGCACCGCGATCATCAGGTTGCCGACGCTGGCATTGAGCGACGAGCTGACCGTGAAATGGTCGTCGGTCTGCGTATGGTTGCCCATCAGCAGCATGGGCGTGGAGAAATTGGGGGTGTTGGATTGAAGAATGGTGACGGTGTCGGGTGCGCCGCTGTCGCCCCCGTCTGCGATCACCACTGGGGCGAGCGTGAAGGTTGCCGCGGTGCCGGAAGCATCGAATTTGCGTTTCACGGGGCAGCCTAGTGCATCTGGGCTGGCCGCAGCGCCGTACCCGGCTTGCTGAATGTCCCGCTGGAGCGCGAAGAGCGACAGCGAGCCATTGATTTGCGCATCGCCACCCATCGTGATGGCGCGCCGCTTGCCCTCGGCGAGCGCAAGCACCTGCGTGATGACGAGCACCGTGAGCATGCCGAGCACCAGGCCGACCATGAGCTCGATCAGCGTAAAACCGCGCTGGGACGCTGTAACGAAATGACGTGGGGAGATCGACTTCATCTCAGTTCACCGACTTGGAAATCGTGGTGCTCGTCACGTACTGACGGGCATCGCCGTTGGGCATGGTCCAGCCGACCGTGACCTGAACATCGCCCGTGCCGGAAGCGACGGTCACTGCGCCGGTGCCCCGGGGCAGGGTCAGGCTCACCTTGTCCTGCCATTCCTTGCAGCGTGTCTGCGATGCGCAACCGGAACCACTGTAAGACGCCATGTTCGTGAGATCGCCCCACATGCGGCCGATGAGTTCGGTGGCCAGGTAGGCGGCGTCGGCGCGGGCCTTCGAATCGGTCTGGGCCCGTGTCATCGTGGCTTGCAGGCCTACCAGCCCGAGCACGCCGAGCATGAAGATCAGCAACGCGATAAGCACTTCGATCAAGGCAATGCCGCGTGTGCGCCTGGCAGGTGGCTTGGCCCCACGGGGGGCGCGAGACTGGGAGATGAAGTGTGAAGGGGCTCGTGTCCTCATGTCAGCATCTCCGCGGGTCTGTGGTCGCGACACCCGAATCCGGATCGCACATGCGCACCTGGCCGGCAGGGCTGACGATGAGGCGCAAGTTGCGGTAGGAGGTACCACTCGCCGGGCCCGTGATGTCGATCTGCCCGATGGCGTCGGTGGTATTCACCAAGCGACCGAAACCGTTGAACGTGACCGAATTGGCGGCGGTGGATGAGCCGGCGGCCAGCACTGCTGTCACTGACACCCGTCCTCCCGCGTCGCCGACGGCCCTGCCCGTGACCAGCATGGGTGAGGAGTCGATGGAGGGAGCGTCTGCGCAATGCCCAATGGGCGAGTTGACGCTGACCACCCAGGAGCCGCTGGTGTTCGACAAGCTGCAGTCGTTGCTCAGCACCGCAGGGTTGTCGACGTTGACCAGCCAGAACGAAACGTTCTGGTTGCGGCGGATGGCTTCCGCGCGGGCGAGCTGGAGGCCGTCCAGCAAAGAGCTGGCGACGTTGCGGATGCGCGTGTTGTCCGTCCAGGTGCCAAGTGACGGCAGGGCCGCGAACAGGAGCAGCGCGAACACCGCGATGGTGACGACCAGTTCAACGAGGGTGAAGCCGCGCGAACGCGGCGAACGGCGCGCCCGCATGATCAGCAGACCGCCCCTGAGGTCAGCCAGCAGCCTTGATCAACCGTGGCATTCTTGAACTTGGTGGTCTTGCGTTCGCCTCGTTCGTTGATCGTGTAGACATGGCCGACGGCTTTGCTGAGGCCACCCGTGGCCGTGATTGTGTAGCTTTGCTTCGCCGTGTCACCGGTTGCGGTGTCCAGGGCGCATGTGAAAGTGAAGTACTTGATCGTGGTGGGGAAGGTGTTCCAGCCGTTGGCGCTGGCTGCGCTCGCGCAAGCCGTTCCCCCATAGTTGCGGTTGTCTTGGTAATACTGCTCCATCTTCACGCGGTACTCCGAGAGCGCATTGAACGCCTCAGGCAGTTGCCCGCGCCGGATGTAATCGTTGTAGCTCGGGACCGCGAGGCCCGCGAGGATGGCGATGACGGCCACGACGATCATGACCTCGATGAGGGTGAAGCCCTGCAAGCTGCGGCGCCGCGCGGCTGCCGCTTTCACGGCGAATTGTTGTCTGGTCATCGAACAGGCCTCTCGGCTGCCGCAGCGGTGGCCGAGCGGCAGGCAATGGTTATTTAGGATTGTTATAGAGTGTCCATAACTGTTTCCAAATGCAAATCCACTCATCCGCCGCGTGCTGCCACTCATCGGCGATGGCGGGTTGGCATGATGGGTCGATGAATCGCCTTGACGCGTCCTTGCCGGCGCCTCCTCTGCACGCGCCTTCGCGGCTTGCTGAATTCGTCTGTGCCGGCCTCGTGGCCTGGCCCTTTCTTTCCCCGCTGGTGGGCGGCCCCTCGATCAATGTCTGGCAGCAACTGATGTCATGGGGCTGTGTTGCGGGGCTGCTCGCGATGGCGCCGTTCGCCTTTCCCTCGAAGGGACTGCGCGCCGGGCTGGCGGTGATGGCGGTTTTCGTCGTGCTGTCCGCAGCCGTGGGTACCGGAGCCACGCTCTTGCTACCGACCTTGGGCGCTTTGGCGGGGATTGCCACAGCAGCTTGTCTCGGCGCAGGAGTGGCGCAGCAGCGCGGGCCGCTGGGTCACGCGTTGGCCGTCGGGCTGCTCGCCGCCGGTCTGCTCAGCGCCCTCCTGGGCCTGCTCCAGTACTACGGTGTCACTGAGTTCCTTGGTGCGTTGACATCGTCGCCCACTTCCGGCCGCGGCTGGGGCAACCTCCGCCAGCCCAACCAGTTCGCCACGTTGATCAGTCTGACGCTGGTCGCGGCGCTGTGGTGGCATGCCACGTCGCAGTCCCGGCGCATCCGCTGGCTGTTCGCTCCCGCCGGCGTGCTCTTGGTCGCCGCTCTTGTGGCTTCGGGGTCGCGAACCGGGCTTTTGCAGTTGCTCGTTGTCGTCGCTGGAGCAGGGGGCATGGCGTGGCAAGAGCGCCGAATGGCCTCGCGACACGCCGGCTCGACAGACTTCCGACTGCCCACCCCCGCGCTCCTGCTCGCCGCCATCCCGCTGTACGCCGCCCTGCACTGGCTGCTGCCGTACCTGGCCAGTGGCGGGGACGCCGGCCACGCGGTCGCCTCCGGCACCGGCATGCTCCACCGACTGCAGCCCGCCGTCGTCACCACCGACAGCCGCGTCGTACTCTGGCAAAACGTCCTGACCCTCATCGCCCAACGCCCCCTCACCGGCTGGGGCTGGGGCGAACTCAGCTTCGCGCACTTCGCCACGCTGCACAGCGGCCCGCGTTTCCCCGTGATCCTCGACAACGCCCACAACCTGCCGCTGCACCTCGCGGTCGAGCTAGGCATTCCGGGGGCGCTGCTGATCTGCGGCGGCTTTTTGTGGATGGTGGTTGCGGCGAAGCCGTGGCGCGAGCGCGATCCTTGGCGGCTGATGGCGTGGGGCCTGCTCGGCGTCATCCTCGTGCACAGCCTGCTCGAGTACCCGCTCTGGTACGGTCCGTTCCAGCTGGTGTTCGGCCTGTGCCTCGGCATCCTGTGGCCGGCATCGCCCAAGCGCCCGGAAGCGAACGGCAGAAAGCTCGCCGCACGCGCAGCCGCCGCAGCCTGGATCGCCCTCATCGGCTACGCCGCCTGGGACTACACCCGCATCAGCCAGATCTACCTGCCGCGCGACGCCCGCATGCCGGCCTACCGCGACGACACGCTCGCCAAGCTCCAGGGCTCATGGCTGTTCTCACGCCAGGTGGATTTCGCCGAGGTGACGTTGACAGCCGTCACGCCGGCGAATGCCGCGCACATGCACGACCTGGCCGGGCGGGTGCTGCATTTTTCGCCCGAGCCGCGCGTCATCGTGAAGTTGATCGAAAGCGCCGAGTTGCTGGGCCGCGATGCCGAGGCCCATGCCTGGGCCGAGCGCTTCCGTGTAGCGTTTCCAGCCGCGTTCGCCCGCTGGCTGGACAACCGCCCGGACGACGCGCCCGAGCTGTAGCCGTTGGATTTCAGCCCGCCGTCGCGACGTAGCTCCCCGACTTCCCGCCGTGCTTCTCCAGCACATGCACGTCGGTGATCCGCATCCCCCGGTCGACGGCCTTGCACATGTCGTAGATGGTGAGCAGCGCGACCTGCACGGCGGTCAGGGCTTCCATTTCCACGCCGGTCGGGCCGACGGTCTCGACGGTCGCGGTGCAGGCCACTTGCGGCGCCTGACCGCCCTCGGCGAGCGCGAAGGCCACGGCCACGCGGGTCAGTGCGAGCGGGTGGCACAGCGGGATCAGGTCGCTGGTCTTCTTGGCCGCCTGGATGCCGGCGATGCGCGCGATGCCCAGCACGTCGCCCTTCTTGGCGGTGCCCGATTCGATCAGCGCCAGCGTCGCGGGCTGCATCTCGATGCGGCCGGTGGCCACGGCCACGCGGTGGGTGGCGGGCTTGGCCGCCACGTCGACCATGTGGGCCTGGCCCTGGGCGTCAAAATGGGTGAGGGTGCTCATCGGTGAACGTTCGTTTTGAAGATGCATCATACGAGCCCGAGCCACAGACGAGGAATGCCGCGCTTGACTCCTTCTTCCCACAAGAAAACCCGCCCGACGCCCCTCCGGCATGCGGTGTGCGCTACCTTTTTGATAGCTTCCCAGGTGCTGCTGCCGGCCCCCGCGCTGGCGCAGGTGCAGCAGATCCTGCCAGGCCTCGGTGACGGCGGTGAAATGACGGCGAGTGCCGAGCGCCGGCTGGGCGACCAGATCGTGCGCGAGCTGTACCGCGACACGGACTACATCGACGACCCGGTGATCGCCGCCTATGCGCAGGACATCTGGCAGCGCCTGCTGGCCGCCGCGCGCTCGCGCGGCGAGCTCACGCCGGAGCTTGACGAGCGCTTCGCCTGGACCATCCTGCTGGGGCGCGACCGCAACATCAACGCCTTCGCGCTGCCGGGCGGCTACCTCGGGCTGAACCTGGGGCTGCTGGCCGCGGTCGGCAGCCGCGACGAGCTGGCGACGGTGCTCGGGCACGAGCTGTCGCACGTCACGCAGCGCCACATCTCGCGCATCATGAGCAAGCAGGGCAAGCAGATGCCCCTGATGATCGCCGGCCTGATCCTGGGGATGATCGCGGCCAGCAAGAGCCGCAACGCCGACGCCGGCCAGGCGGTGATCATGGGCAGCCAGGCGCTGTTCATGCAGAACCAGCTGAGCTTCTCGCGCGACATGGAGCGCGAGGCCGACCGCATCGGCTTCGGCGTGATGACGCAGGCGGGCTTTGCGCCGCAGGGCGCCGCGGCGATGTTCGAGAAGCTGCAGTACGCCTCGCGCCTGAACGACAACGGCTCGTACCCCTACCTGCGCAGCCACCCGCTGACGACCGAGCGCATCTCGGACATGCAAGGGCGGTTCCAGTTCCGCGCCGACGCCGCGCCGCCGGTGGTGCCGCTGGTCATGGACCACGCGATGGTCGCCTCGCGCGCCCGCGCGCTGACGCGCCCGGGCGTCGACGTGCTGCGGCTGTGGGTCAATGCCGCGTCGAGCGGCGAGTTCGCGGGCAGTTCACCGGCCCAGCAGGCGGGCACGCTCTACGCGGCGGCGATGGCGGCCAAGGAGCTGCGCGATTTCAAGGCGGCGCGCGCGCTGGCCGAGCGGCTCGTGGTGCGCACGGCCGACGATGCGGCCGCAAGCAAGCAGGCGCGCTGGCTGCAGGCCGAGATCGAACTCGCGGCCGGTGGCGCCTCTCGCGCGGCGGCACTGCTCGACGCCAAGTCGAAGGAGCGGCCCGAGATGATCCTCGCGGCCGAAGCGGCGATCGCCCAGCGCCAGCCCGCGCCGATGGTGCCCGTGCTGCGCGACTGGGTGGCCGTCCATCCGCGCGACGCCACGGCCTGGCGCACGCTGGCCAACCTGTACGGTGCGCAGAACGACACGCTGCGCGCCATTCGTGCCGATGCCGAGGCCAACGTGGCGATCCTCGACTACCCGGCCGCGCGCGATCGCTTCAAGGCGGCGCAGGAGCTGGTCCGCAAGTCGGGCGCGCCCATCGACCATTACGAGGCATCGATCATCGACACGCGCGCGCGCGCCGTCGACGTGCTGGTCAAGCAGCAGGCCGAGGAGCCGCCGCTGAAGTAGTGAAGCGTCGAGGGGCGGCGCTCAGCGCCGGGAGGACAGCAGCCCGCCCAGCGCGCTCTCGATGAGCAGCCCGAGCAGCGAGTAGATCAGCGAGCCCAGCAGCGCGGCGAGGAAGCCGTTCACATGGAAGCCGCCGAGCAGGCCCGAGGCGGCCCAGAACAGCAGGGCGTTGATCACGAACAGGAACAGCCCGAGCGTGACGATGGTGACCGGCAACGTGAGGATCACCAGCACCGGCCGCACGACCATGTTGAGCAGGCCGATCACGGCCGCCGCGAGCAGCGCCGAACCGAAACTCTGGACCTGGACGCCGCTGTAGAGGTAGGCGACCGCGAGCAGCGCCACGGCGCTGAGCAGCCATTTGAGGAGGATGCGCATGCGCCGCAGGATACCCCACGGGCCCGCACAAAAGAACAAGCCCCGCTGCGTTGCCGCAGCGGGGCTTGTGTCGGTTCGGGAGGGCGTGTGGCCCTGATCCGGCTTATTCGGCCAGCTCGTTGGCCAGCACCAGCAGCGCGCCCATGCCCATCACGGCGCCGGGAAAGGCCCAGCCCGATTGCTTGGCCGGGGTCTGGTCGGGCGTGACCGGTTCCAGGTCGACGCCGATCTTCGGGCGGCGTGCATCGACCACGTGGGTGGCCGCGTGCTCGCGCTTGAGTTGCTGCGTCAGGTCGGTCAGCGGGCCCTTGGCCAGCACCGCCGTCACCTGGCCGCCGTTGCGTTCGAGCAGCGGCAGCATCTGCGCCTGCACCTTGCTGAACCACTTGGCGCGCCAGTTCTCGCGCGCGCTGTGGCTCACCCACTTGCTGATCCGGTGTGTCATGCGCGGCGCGCAGGCCACGAGCACCCAATGGCGCGCCACGACGTTGTCGGCATCCGGCGCCAGTTCGGCGAACTGCTCGCTGGCATAGACGGCGTCGTCGACGTAAAGAATGATCTTTTCCATGAGTGCTCTCCTTTGATAGTTAGAGTGACAGAGACCGGATTGATGCAAGAAGTTTCAGTGCGGGGCGTTTATCGTTCAACGAACGCTCAGTGGGCCGGGGTGGCGGGGGCCGGCTTGCGCGAAGCCACCCACTTGCCGATCGCCAGCACCAGCAGCGCACCGATGATGCCGGCGGCGTACTTGATGGTGTCGGTCTGCGGCACCTTCGGCACCCAGGTCCAGTTGGCGGGGTTCGCCAGGGCCGGGTCGGACACGGCCATCGTGCCGGCGATCCAGCCCAGCAGCATGCCGCCCAGCGTGATGATCATCGGGAAGCGGTCCATCAGCTTGATGACCAGCTGGCTGCCCCAGACAATGATCGGGATGCTCACGAGCAGGCCGAAGATCACCAGCGGCATCTGGTGACCGTCGCCCGCGCCTTGTGCGGCACCGGCGATGGCGATCACGTTGTCCACGCTCATGACCAGGTCGGCCACGATCACGGTCTTCACGGCGCCCCACAGGCGGTCGCTGCCGGCGATGTTGCCGTGCGCGTCGTCATGGTCGGGGGCCAGCAGTTTCACGCCGATCCACAGCAGCAGGATCGCGCCCACCAGCTTCAGGAACGGAATCGCGAGCAGCGTGAGCGCGAAGAAGATCAGGATCACGCGCAGGACGATGGCGCCGGCGGTACCCCACAGGATGCCCTGGGTGCGTTGCGCGGGCGGCAGCTTGCGGCAGGCCAGCGCGATGACGACGGCGTTGTCGCCGCCCAAAAGAATGTCGATCATGATGATCTGACCGACTGCGACCCAGAATTCCGGGGCCATGAACTGTTCCATAGATTCCTCTTTGTCTTGGCGCCACGCCCGCAGCTCCCTGATGGGACCACGACGGGCAGCGGCATGCCGATGCGTTTCGATTCACCCTACGCGGGTGCGGTCGAAAGCGGGGGAGCGAAGGCCGGGTGACACCGGGGACTTGCGAACGCTTCGACCAAACCTGCGCAGGTTCAAATCGAAGGTCTCGCTCGACAACAGCAAGCGCGCCGACCTGCGTCCGCGCGTGTGTCGCCCGACAGGCCGGAAGTGTTGTGCTTCGTATTGACGACCTGACGATTCACGCTGCCCGGGGACAGCGATCGGGAGCTACTCCCCTTCGTGGGCGGGATTAGATCATTGAAGACCGCGCCGAGGCAACCAAAAGTTTTCTTTACATTTAAGGGCAAATGTCCGGAGGGGCGCATGCAGCGGGCATTGGGCGCTCCATTTTTGGGAGCGCCTATGGCCCTAAAAAGGAGCGGGACATTGCGGGACTATGATCGCCGCTCGCTGTTTTTTCACTCTCCATGGCCGCCATCCACATCACCGACATCGAGGCCGCCATCAACCACTGGCGCGAGAAGTCTCCCTCGCCCGACGGCATCACGCTGGCGCCCGAATTGCGCGCGCTGGCCGAGGTCTACGCGCTCATGGTCTTCCACCACGAAGACGAGGTCGACGAGGTCGGCTTTCCCGCCAAGGCCTGGGCCGCGTGGCTCGACTGGTACCACGGCACGCCCGACACGCCCTGCATCGCGATCTGCTCGACCAGCCAGGGCGACGACGAGTGCAAGGGCTGCGGGCGCACCTTCGACGAGGTGCAGTACTGGCCGGCCATGACGCCGGTCGAGAAGCGCGTCACCTGGCGCCGCATCACCATGGAAGACTCGGCCTGGCGCTTCAACCGCTATGCCGAACGCGCACGCGAGGCCGAGCCCTCCGCCGCGCAGCCCGAGTTCGACCCGGACGACGAGAAAAACTGGGCCCCCTGACCATGCGCCGCCTCGCGCAAGCCCCCAACCTCGCGATCGCGACCGTGTGGGCGCATGCCTTGCGCGAGGAGGGCGTGGCCGCGACGGTGCAGCGCGAATTCCTTGGCGCGGTCATGGGCCAGCTGCCGCCCGACCAGTGCCTGCCCGAGATCTGGATCGACGACGAATCGCAGTACGAGCTCGCGAAGCGCCTGTTGCACGAACTGCAGAACCGCCCGCAACGCAGCTGGCTGTGCGTGTGCGGCGAGCAGGTCGAAGGCGGCTTCGAGCAGTGCTGGCAGTGCGGCGAGATGATGCCGGCGGCCTAGCCGCCCGGGCTCGTTACTTCCAGCGCAGCAGCTCGACGTCGATGCTGTTCACGCCGTCGCCCAGCGTCAGCGTGCTTTCCTGGATCGTCGCCTGCAGCTGCATGCTGCGCTGCGCCAGCCTAGCGAGCGCCTGCGAGGCCTCGGTGGGCACGCGGTAGACCTTCAGGTTCTGCGGCCGAGTGAGCTTGCTCTCGATGCCGCGCCACCAGATCTCGGCCGCGTGGTTGAAGCAGTAGACGATCACCTCGTCCGCCTTGCCGCAGGCCTTGATGATGGGCTTGTCTTCGGGCTGGCCGACCTCGATCCAGATCTTGGTCTGGCCCGTGAAGTCGCGCAGCCACACGTCGGGCTCCTCGACGTTCGACAGGCCCGCGCCGAAGGCCAGCGTGCCGTCGCCGTTGCAGATGTCCTGCAGCTGGTGCGCGTTGAGCGCGAGCGCGACCAGCCGGATCATCATCCGCTCGTCGGTCTCGCTGGGGTGGCGCGCCAGGGTCAGCGCATGGTCGGCGTAGTAGCCGTGGTCGATGTCGGCCACCGCGAGGGTGGCCTTGAAGATGGTGGATTTGAGAGCCATGGGTGCGCGAGTGTATGCGCGCGCACCTTCGGCCTCAGAACGCCACCGACGCCTGCAGGTACACCGTGCGCGGCTGGCCCACGTACTTGCCGCCGTTGTTGTCGACCGAACGGTTGTAGTAGCGGCGGTCGAACAGGTTCTTCACGCCCACGGCCAGCTTCAGGTGGCTCAGCGAGGGGCCGAAGTCGTAGGCGGCGCGCAGGTTCACCGTGCCGTAGCCCGGGATGTCGCCCAGCCGCCCGCTCGGGTCTTCCACGGTGATGTACCTGGCGCCGTCGTCCGGCGAGCCCGGCGAACGCTGCTTCGATTGCGCGTAGAGGTCGGCATTGAGCGTCCACGGCCCGCGTTCGTAGCGTGCGCCGAGTGTCGCGACATGGCGCGAGTAGAAGGGCAGGTCGCGCCCCGCGAACACGCCAGCCTTCGAGGTGGCCTGCGTGTAGGTGTAGGTGCCCGACACCGACAGCCCCTTGAGCGCGTCGCTCAGGCTGCCCAGGTCGTAGCGCAGCGCCGACTCCAGCCCGCGGTGGCGCGTGGCGCCCAGGTCGGTCCACTGGCCGACGTCGCCGGTGATGGAGCGCGCCAGCTGCAGCTCCTTGTCGAAGTTGATGTTGAACAGCGTCAGCTCGCCGCTCCAGGATTCGCCCTTGTACTTGGTGCCGATCTCGTAGGTCTTGGCCTTTTCGGGGTGCAGGCTGGTGGTCGACTGCGCGAGCTGGGCGTACTGCTGCGGCCCGAACGACACGCCGGCATTGGCGAACAGCGTCCAGCGCTCGCTCATGCGGTAGAGCACCGACAGCGTGGGCAGCACCTCGTTGGAGTCGATCTTCGGATAGATCGCGTTGGTGATGCGGTTGTTGGCCACGGTGAACACGTCGTTGTGCGAGCGGAAGGACTCGTAGCGCACGCCGGGCGTGACCGTCCAGTTGCCGAAGTCGATGCGATCGTCGATGTAGAACGCGTGCGCGGTCGTGCCGCCCTTGCTGGTCTGGTACGCGGGCTGCGCGAGCGCGTAGGCGTCGAAGCCCGGCGCCGGCCGGTAGTAGCTGCTGCGCGTGGCCACCTCGGAGGCCTCTTCCTTCAGGTAGCGCGCGCCGATGCTGATTTCCTGCACCACGCTGCCCGAGTCGATCAGGCGCGAGTAGCGGGGCTCGAAGGCGTAGGTCTTGTAGTTGCGCGGCGCGGTGGTCAGGCGGCGCCGGTTGGCGTTGGCACCCGTGCCTTCCTGCTCGAGGTAGCTGCTGCGGTACGAGTCCGTGTAGTAGGTCAGCATCTCGAACTTGTTCACGCCGTCGTTGTGCGTGTACTTGAGCGAGCCGTCGGTGCGGCTGCCCGTGAACTCGTCGTAGGGGCGGTCCGACTGGAACGGGTTGGCCGCGAACTGCGCCGTCGTCAGGCCGCCGGGCATGCGCCCCTTGCCTTCGAAGTGGTGCAGCGAGATCGCGATGTCGTCGGTCTTCGAGATTCGGTAGGCGCCCTTGAGCATCAGGTCGTCGATGCGGGTCTTGTCGTTGCTCTGGCGAAAGCCGTCCCCGTGCGTACCCGAATAAAGCAGTGCCAGCCCCAGGCCGTTCTCGTTGGTGCCGCCGATGAACAGGCTCGGCGTGCTCTTGGTGCCGCCGCCGTGGCTGGCGCTCTCGACGCCCACGCCGACTTCGCCCGCGAACTGCTTGGGGATCGAGCGCGTCACGAAGTTGATGATGCCGCCCACGTTCTGGGGGCCGTAGCGCACCGAGCCCGCGCCGCGCACCACGTCGACGGCTTCGAGGCTGCCCAGCGACACCGGGGCCAGCGACAGCTGCGGCTGGCCGTAGGGCGCGTAGGCCAGCGGCACGCCGTCCAGCAACACGGTCGAGCGCGGCGACAGCCGCGAGGTCAGGCCGCGCACGCCCACGTTGAGCGAGATGTCGCTGCCGCCGGTGCCGTTGCTCTCCTGCACCTGCACGCCGGGCACCTGGCGCAGTACGTCGCGCACGCTGGCCGAGCCGCTTTCCTGGATCTGCTGGCGCTCGACGATGCTGCGCGCGCCGGCGTGCTCGAGCACCTTGGTCTCGGTGGGCGTGCCGAGCCAGTCGCCGGTGACGGTGATGGCCTCGAGCGACTTCGACGGCTCGGCGTCGGCCGCGAAGCTGTGCAGGCTCAGGGGCAACAGGGCCAGGGCGATGGCGGTCTTTTTGTGCGGGAACAAGGGGAGTCCTCCTCGATGTATTTGTGATGGATGAAGGGATGGGATGTGTGCGTCGTTCAGGGCGCCGTGCCACGCGACAGCGCCTGGCTGCGGGCAGCCGCAGCCACGGCGCGCCGGCGCCACCAGAGCCACACGCCGCTCAGGCCGAGGCCGGCCAGCGCCAGGCCCAGCAGCGCGGTGACCGCCTGGTGCACCACGCCGCCGAGCACGCCGGTGTGCAGCGGGTAGATCACGACCACCGCGCCGTTGCCGGTGTCCATGTCCTGCCAGCGGCGCACGCCGAGCAGCTCGCCCGTGACCGGATGCACCCACACCGAGCCGATGCCGTTCGGGTGCGGGTCGTCGGCGAGCCGGAAGCGCACCCGCAGCGGCCGGTCCGATCGGCCGGGCACCTGCACGTAGCCGATGGGCTGGCCGGGGAACACGGCTTGCGCGCGGGCGACGAGGTCGTCGAGCGGCAGGCGCGGGCCGGTGGCGGTGCCCTTGGGCACCCCGGGCGCCTTGGCAGGTGTTTGCCCGAGCGCGGTCGAGATGAAGCCGCCCAGCGGTCGCCAGGCCATGTAGGCGCCGGTGAAGACCGACACGGCGATCAGCAGTCCGAGCACGGCGCCGCCGGTGCGGTGCAGGTCGAACAGCCCGCGCAGCAGGCCGCGGTCCAGCACGATGCGCAGCGAGGGCGGCCAGCGCGCCGGCCACCACAGCACCACGCCGGTGACCAGCAGGAACAGGTACGCCAGCGCGGCGATGGCGAGGATGCCCTTGCCCGTGTCTTCCAGCAGCAGGCTGCTGTGCAACTCGAACAGCAGGTTGTAGGCGCCTTCGTGCGTGCCGCGGCGGCCCTGTTCGGCGCCGGTGGCGGGGTCGAGGTAGAGCGTGCCGTCCCATGGGCCGCGCACCAGCACCCAGAGCGTGTCGCCGGGCTGGCGCGGCGGGCGCAGCGTGAGGTTGGTGTCGGGGCTGAACTCGGCGAGCAGGCGTTGGCGCAGGGGCTCCAACGGCGCCGGGGCCGTGCTGCTGTTGCTGCGCGCGACGAAGAACTCAGGATGCGCTGCGCGGTCGAGCGGCAGCGCCACGACCAGCACAGCGCCCAGGAGCGCCGTGAGGGCGAGCAGCGGCCCGAGCGTGAGGCCGATCCATCGGTGGAGCGTGAGCCAGAGGCGTCTCAGGGGGGCGCGCCGCATGAACAACGGGGACGTCGAGGCGTCCCGTCTGGGTTGTCGGCTGGCGTGCCCCAAACGGGGCACGTTGGCTGGGAGGTATCGGTGGGCGAACGAGGCGCGCCGGCCGTGGGCGGCACGGGCCGGCGGATCGTCGCGGGGGAGGCCTAAATTCTACGGGCCAGCTCGGCCGCCTTGCCGGTGTAGCTGGCGGGCGTCATGGCCAGGAGGCGGGTCTTCTCTTCCTCGGGAATGGCCAGCGAGCGGATCAGCCCGTGCAGCGCCTCGGCCGTCACGGTCTTGCCGCGCGTGACTTCCTTGAGCTGCTCGTAGGCGCCCTGCACGCCGAAGCGGCGCATCACGGTCTGGATCGGCTCGGCCAGCACTTCCCACGAGGCCTCGAGGTCGTCGGCCAGCGCTTCCTGGTTGATCTCGAGCTTGCCCAGGCCGGTGGCCAGGCTCGCGTAGGCCAGCGTGGCGTAGCCGAAGGCCACGCCGATGTTGCGCAGCACCGTGCTGTCGGTCAGGTCGCGCTGCCAGCGGCTGATGGGCAGCTTCTCGCTCAGGTGGCGCAGCACCGCGTTGGCCAGGCCCAGGTTGCCCTCGGCGTTCTCGAAGTCGATCGGGTTGACCTTGTGCGGCATGGTCGACGAGCCGATCTCGCCCTTCTTCAGGCGCTGCTTGAAGTAGCCCAGGCTCACATAGCCCCAGATGTCGCGCGAGAAGTCGACCAGGATCGTGTTGACGCGCGCCACGGCGTCGAACAGCTCGGCCATGTAGTCGTGCGGCTCGATCTGGATGCTGTACGGCTGGAAGCTCAGGCCCAGGCCCAGTGGCGCGGGCGTCTCGACGACCTTGCGACTGAAGGCTTCCCAGTCGAATTCGGGCCAGGCGGCCAGGTGGGCGTTGTAGTTGCCGACGGCGCCGTTCATCTTGCCCAGCAGCTGCACGGCCGCGATTTGCGCGCGGGCCTTGGTCAGGCGCACCGCCACGTTGGCGATTTCCTTGCCGACGGTGGTCGGGCTGGCGGTCTGGCCGTGGGTGCGCGAGAGCATCGACACGTCGGCGAACTGGTGCGCCATTTCGCGCAGCTTGGCGATCAGGCCGTCGATGGCCGGCAGCACCACGGTGTCGCGTGCGGCCTGGATCTGCAGGGCGTGGCTGGTGTTGTTGATGTCTTCGCTGGTGCAGGCGAAGTGCACGAACTCGGCGGCGGCCAGCAGCTCGGGGCGGGCCTCGAACTTCGACTTGATCCAGTATTCGACGGCCTTCACGTCGTGGTTGGTGGTCTTCTCGATGTCCTTGATGGCCAGCGCGTCGGCCTCGGAAAAGTGCGACACCAGACCCATCAGGTACTTGCGGGCGCCGCCCGTGAGGGGCTTGAACTCGGCGAAGCCGCAGTCGGACAGCGCAATGAACCAGGCCACTTCCACCTGCACGCGACGGTGCATATAGCCCTGTTCGCTCATCAGCGGGCGCAAGACCGCGAGTTTGGCCGCATAGCGGCCGTCAAGGGGGGAGAGGGCGGAGACGGTGGAAAAGCTCATGCCCGAATTTTAGGCGGCTGCCGGGTGGCCGCGCCGCGGGGGAATTCGGGCGCCGTCTTTTTCCCTTCACCTAAAATGCCTGCGAACAAACGTTAACAAGCGATGGGGAGAGAGCCTTCATGAAACTGATCGGATCCGCCGCCAGCCCGTATGTGCGCAAGGTGCGCGTGGTGCTGGCCGAAAAGCGGCTCGACTACCAGTTCGTGATCGAAGACGTCTGGTCCGCAGACACCACGATCGCCCATTCGAACCCGCTGGGCAAGGTGCCGTGCCTGATCATGGAAGGCGGCGAGGCGATGTTCGACTCGCGCGTCATCGTCGAATACATCGACACCCTGTCGCCCGTGGGCAAGCTCATTCCGCAGCAAAGCCGCGAGCGCGCCGAGGTCAAGACCTGGGAAGCGCTGGCCGACGGCGTCATGGACGCCGGCGTGCTCTGGCGCCTCGAAGCCACCTGGACCGGCCGCGCCGACGCCGAGCGCAGCGCCGCCTGGATCGAGCGCCAGCGCGCCAAGGTCCAGGCCGGCGTGGCCGCCATGGCCAAGGGCCTGGGCGACAAGCCCTTCTGCAGCGGCATCCACCTGAGCCTGTCCGACATCGCGGTCGGCTGCGCGCTGGGCTGGCTGGGGCTGCGTTTTCCCGAGATCGACTGGCGCGGCGACCACGCCAACCTGGCCAAGTTGTACGACAAGCTCATGCTGCGGCCGAGCTTCATCGACACCCAGCCCTGAAACGACAAAGCGCCCCGTGGGGCGCTTTTTTCTTGGGGCCGTTCGGGCCACCGCATGCGGGAAGGCCGAGGGGGGCGCTGCGTCATCGCGGGCCCCGCTTTCGGCGGGAAGACAAAAATGCTGCGAGGCGCCCCGACACGAAGGAGGGAGGGAGGGAGGAGGAGAAGAATCGCCTCGGGATTTCAACCGGACGGCAGGCGCCCGGAAGACCTCGCAACATGAAAACCTGTGGGCCTTGGCCGCCCACGCTCAAGTATGAGCGCGGTGCCGCCGCACGGTTCCCGTTCGAGTGGTAAACGTTTGTGACTCAAAGTTCACATTGCAGGGCCGGTCAGTCGCCGCTGGGGCCGAGCTGTTTCTCGATCACCTGGATGAAGCCGTTCTCGTCGGGCGCCGTCATGCTCGACCACGCCTGAACCACCTTGCCGTCGCGCCCGATCAGGTACTTGTAGAAGTTCCACTTCGGCGTCGTGCCCGAAGCCTGCGCGAGCTGCTTGAACAGCGGGTTGGCGTCGGTGCCGCGCACCGACGACTTGGCGAACATCGGGAATTTCACGCCGAAGGTGCTTTCGCAGAAATCGGCGATTTCCTTGTTGGAGCCCGATTCCTGGGAGAAATCGTTCGACGGGAAGCCCAGAACCACCAGGCCGCGGGCGCGGTACTTCATGTCCAGCGCCTCCAGCCCCTTGTACTGCGGCGTGAAGCCGCAAAAACTGGCCGTGTTGACCACCAGGACCACTTTTCCGGAGTACTGGCACAGGTTCTGGGGCTTTTCATCCTGCAGCCGCGGGAAGCTGTGCTGCAGGATCGCCGGGCACCCGGCGGCGCCGCCCACCGCGGGCGCGGCAGGGGCGGCGGGGGCCGTCTGGGCACCCGCCGACAGGGCGGCGGACAGGCCCGCCACGAGGGAAAAGGCCGTGGCGCAACGTCGCAGCATCGACAATCGGGCGGGGGTTCGCATGACGGGCTCCTGGATCGAAAAGGGGGGTGTGCATCTATGGCGCGGGCGCGCGCGCAAGTACATCATCGCGCGTCTGTCACGGGCGCGCCAAACGGCCCGACTAAAATCGGCGGCCATTGAAAGACTTTGATGCTTTACCCGGAACTCTTCAGACAACTCGAATCCGTCCGCTGGGACATGGACAAGGACATCCCCTGGCAGTCGTTCGACGCTTCCTTGCTGACTGAAGAGCAGGCGCAGACCATCAAGATGAATGCCATCACCGAGTGGTCGGCGCTGCCGGCCACCGAGATGTTCCTGCGCGACAACCGGCACGATAGCGACTTTTCGGCGTTCATGTCGATCTGGTTCTTCGAAGAGCAGAAGCACTCGCTGGTGCTCATGGAGTACCTGAAGCGCTTCAGCCCGCAGCACGCGCCCACCGAGCAGGAGCTGCACGAGGTGCGCTTCGACTTCGACCCGGCGCCCCCGCTCGAAACCCTCATGCTGCACTTCTGCGGCGAGATCCGCCTGAACCACTGGTACCGCCGCGCCGCCCAGTGGCACACCGAGCCGGTCATCAAGCACATCTACACCACGCTGAGCCAGGACGAAGCCCGCCACGGCGGCGCCTACCTGCGCTACATGAAGCGCGCCATGGAAAAGTTCGGCGACGAAGCCCGTGCCGCCTTCACCAAGGTCGGCGTGCTGATGGCCAGCGCGCGCCGCACGGCCCAGGCGCTGCACCCGACCAACCTGCACGTGAACAAGGCGCTGTTCCCGAACGACACCATCCAGAGCCGCATGCCCGATCCCGACTGGCTCGAGCACTGGCTGGACAAGCAGATCAAGTTCGACGCCGGCTGGGAAACCAAGGTCGGCGAGCGCATCCTGCACAACCTGAGCCTGCTGATGAACCGCAGCTTCAAGACCGTGCAGGAGCTGAACCGCTACCGCAAGGAAGTCTCGGCCACGTTGGGCCCCAAGCCCGAATACCAGGGCGCCTGAGCCGCTCCCAAGATCTGAAAAATCGCCCCGCATGCCGGGGCGATTTTTTTTTGGGCGCGGGCTGTCACAACACGGCGACGTCAAACGTCTAATCGGGCATGGACGACCCGACCCTCACCTTCGACAGCCACCGCCGCCGCCTCCAGGGCATCGCCTACCGCATGCTCGGCTCCGTGGCCGAGGCCGAAGAGGTGGTGCAGGACGCCTGGCTGCGCTGGCATGAAGCCGACAAGGCCAGTTTCGACAGCGCCGAAGCCTGGCTCGTGACCGTCGTCACGCGCCTGTCGATCGACCGGCTGCGCAGCGCCAAGGTCCAGCGCGAGCACTACATCGGCCCGTGGATGCCCGAGCCCACCCTCACCGGGTCGCCCGACACGCCCGAGGAAACGCTAGCGCGCGTCGACAACATCTCCGTCGCCTTCCTGGCCGTGCTCGAGCGCCTGGCGCCCGAGGCGCGCGCCGCCTTCCTCATGCGCGAGGTGTTCGACGCCGACTACGACGAGATCGCCCAGACCCTGGGCAAGAGCGAGGCCGCCTGCCGCCAGCTGGTGCACCGCGCCAAGACCCAGGTGCAGGAGGCCCGCCCGCGCTTCCAGGTCTCGCGCGAGACCCACCAGCGCCTGCTGCGCGCCTTTGCCGATGCCGCCGCGCGCGGCAGCATGCAGGACCTGAAGGCGCTGATGGCCGAAGACGTCGAACTCATCGGCGACGGCGGCGGCAAGGTGCAGACCTTCAGCAAGATCCTGCGCGGCAGCCAGCGGCTGGCGCAGCTGTACTTCTCGCTCTGGCGCCGCATGGGCGCCGGCGTGCGCATGGAGCTGGTCGAGCTCAACGGCGAGCCCGGGATGCTGCGCTTTCTGGACGGCGAACTCGAATCGGCCCAGACCTTCGAGATCGAGGGCGAGCGCATCGTGCGCATCCGCGCCCAGCGCAACCCCGACAAGCTGGCGCGCATCGCCCAGCTGTTCGCGGCCAAACGGGGCGCCTGAAGAAAAAATTCGGGCAGCCTGTCACAGGGCCGGTGGCTGGCGCGTCTTCAGGGTGTAGCAAGCAGATTTCGCTTTTCTTCCTTCAACCACCCTGGAGTACATCCCATGAGCCAAGCCCCCGCCCTCCGTCTCGCCTGGACCAAGTTCGCCCCCAAGTCCTTCCAGGCCATGATCGCCGTCAACGGCAGCTTCGAGTCGAGCACGCTCGGCAAGGTGCTGATCGACCTCGTCTTTGCCCGCGTCTCGCAGATCAACGGCTGCGCCTACTGCCTGGACATGCACGTGCGCGACCTGCGCGTGCAGGGCGAAGACTGGCAGCGCATCAACAGCCTGGCCACCTGGCGCGAGGTGAGCCTGTTCAACGAACGCGAGCGCACCGCGCTGGACTGGGCCGAAACGCTCACGCGCCTGGCCGACCACCACGCCGATCGCGATGCCGAGTTCGAAGCCCTGAAGGCCGTGCTCAGCGACCAGGAAATCGTCGAGCTCTCGCTCGCCGTGGCACAGATCAACGCCTGGAACCGCCTCGGCGTGGGCCTGCGTTCGCAGGTCGTGGCCAAGGCGATGCCCTGAACCTCAGCGCCGCTCGACCACCATCGGTGCGATGCGCAGGTTGTCGCGCAGCTGCGTGACGGCCTCGCCCGCCGCATTGCGCGACGGGAACGGCCCGGCCTGCAGGCGGTGCGTGCCGGCTTCGCTGAACACGCGCAGCTGCGGTGCCAGCGTGGGCAGGCCGCGTGCGGCCTGGCTTCTCAGGGTCTCGGCGCCGTCGCGTTCGCGGAACGCGCCGAGCTGCACCCAGAAACCGGCGGCAGCGGAAGAGGGCGGCGATGGCGCCGATGACGTTGCCGGCGCGGCGAGCGGGGCCAGCGGCGCAAGGTCGGTCACCACCATTGCTTCACGCGGCCCGGCCGGTGCTTCGGGTTCCGACGGTGCCGCGGCCATCACCGGCGTCTGCGGTGCCACGGGCATCGTCGCGGCGGGGGCTGCAGCGGCGGTCATCGCGACCGGCGCCACCCAGGCCGAAGGCACGGCCACCGGCGCGGCCGCCACCCGGACGGGGGCTGGCGCAGGTGCCGCGGCATAGGCCGTGCCCGCATCGCGGCGCCAGGCGCCAGTGCGGATGTCGTCGTTGGTGATGCGCTCGATCTCCACCGGCGCCACGCCGCGCAGCAGGTCGAGCTTCAGCGCCGCCGTGTAGCTCAGGTCGATCACGCGGCCGTCCACGAAGGGGCCGCGGTCGTTCACGCGCACGATCACCTCGCGCCCGTTGGCCGGATTGCGCACGCGCACATAGCTCGGCAGCGGCAGCGTCTTGTGCGCGGCCGTCATGGCGTACATGTCGTAGGGCTCGCCGCTCGCGGTCGAGGCCGCATGGAACTTGCGCCCGTACCACGAGGCGATGCCCGATTCGCGGAACGGCCGGTCGTCGGTGATCGGCACGTAGCCGCGGCCCAGCACCGTGTACGGCTTGCTGGTGCCGCCGCTGCTGCGGATCGCTTCGATGCGAGGCTCGGCGTCGGGCACGCGGTCGAGGTCGGACGGGATGTTGGTGCCGGGGCCGTCGCGGCCACTGGCGACGCCGCCGCCACTGCTGCGCGGTCCGCTGGCGCAGCCGGCCAGCACGAGCGCGGCGGCCAGGGCGCAGGCCGTCAGCGCGCGGGAGGCGAGGGCGCCGTCAGCCAAAGACCGCCTTCCACAAGGCCAGCATGGCGTCGCGTTCGGCGCTCAGGGCGGGCGGCGTGACCTGCGTGGGCTCTTCGTTCAGGCGCGCGGTGTGCTGCACGCGGCGCAGCTCGCGGTAGGCGGTGGCGGCGTTGCGGCCCACGCCTTCGGGCAGCAGCCCGGCCTGTTCGGCACGCAGCAGCAGCGCGATGTTGCCCAGGTTGGGAATCAGCTCGGGGTGTGCGCCCGAGGCCGACAGCACCAGGAACTGCACCGCGAACTCGGCATCCACCATGCCGCCGGGGCTGTGCTTCACGTCGAAGCGGTCGGCCTTCACGGGGCGGGCGCCGCGCAGCTTGTTGCGCATGCCGATGATCTCGGCCTTCAGCGCCTCGCGGTCGCGCGGGGCCACCAGCACGGCTTCGCGCACCTGGTCGAAGCGCGCACCCAGTTCGGCACCGTGGTCGGCGCTGCCCAGCACGAAGCGCGCGCGCGTCATGGCCTGGTGCTCCCAGGTCCATGCGGTGTTGCTGCCGCGACCGAGCTGGTATTTTTCGTAGGCCTCGAAGCTGGTGGTGAGCAGGCCCGAGTTGCCGTTGGGGCGCAGCGCGGTGTCGATCTCGAACAGGTCGCCCTCGCGCGTCTTCACCGTGAGCCAGTTGATGAGCTTGCGCACGTAGGCCGCATAGACCTCGCCGGCGCGCTCGTCGTCATCGTCGTAGACGAACACGATGTCCAGGTCGCTGCCGTAGCCCAGCTCTTTGCCGCCCAGCTTGCCGTAGCCGATGATCGCGAACTGCGGCACCTCGCGGTGCCGGTTGCGCACGTGCGGCCAGCACCAGCGCGCGGTCACGCGCAGCGTGGTGTCGGCCAGCGCGCTCAGGTCGTCGGCCACCTGCTCGACGGTGATGCGGCCGTCCACGTCGCGTGCCAGCGTGCGGAACACCTCGGCGTGGTGGGCGTGGCGCAGCAGGTTCAAGAGGCGCTCTTCGTCGGCCTCGCCGGTGCGGGTGAGCGAGGTGTGGCGCGCTTCGAGCTCGCGTTCGAATTCGTCGGCGATGAAGCGGCCCGAGAGCATCTCGTCGCTCGCGAGTTCGTCGATCACGCCGGGGTGCTGCATGAGGTAGCGCGCGGGCCATTTCGCGGCGCCCAGCAGGCGCAGCAGGCGCTCCTGCACGGCAGGCCGTTCGACCAGCAGCGCCAGGTAGCTCTCGCGGCGCATCAGCGGTTCGATCCAGTCGGCCCAGCGCATCGCGGCGTCGACGTGGCGCGGCGTCTGTCCCGCGCCCTCGCCGTCGGGCTCCTTCAGCCACTGGCCGGTGCGTTGCACCAGCTGGCGCAGGCGGCCCCGGGTTTCCTCGCGCAGGGCGAGCACGCGCGGCGTTTCGCACCAGTCGCGGATGCGCTCGGCGAACACGGGCGGCAGGTCGTCGAGCAGGTCGGCCAGGTCGGCGGGCGCGGCGGCCTTCTTGCCGTTGCACTTGCCGTTGCAGGGCTTCTCGCCGCCCAGCAGCTTGTCGAACTCCTGGGCCACGAACTCGCGGTGCGTGTCGAGCTGTTCGAGGAAGGGGCAGCAGTCGGCATAACCCATCGACTGCGCGATCCAGCGCAGGTCGTCGTCGTTGACCGGCAGCACGTGCGTCTGCTGGTCGTCCAGGTACTGGATGCGGTGCTCCACGCGGCGCAGGAACTCGTAGGCCGCGGCCAGCGTGTCGGCCGTGTCCTGCGGCATGAGGTTGGCGCGCGCCAGCCGCTGCAGCGCGTCGAGCGTGGGGCGCGTGCGCAGCTCGGGGAACTGGCCGCCGCGCACCACCTGCAGCAGCTGCACGGTGAATTCGATTTCGCGGATGCCGCCGCGCGAGAGCTTCACGTCGTTGGCGCGCTCGGGGCGCCCGGCGCTGCGGCGCGCCGACTGTTCGCGGATCTGGCGGTGCAGGATGCGCAGCGAGTCGAACACGCTGTAGTCGAGATAACGGCGGAACACGAAGGGCAGCACCACGTTGCGCAGCGCCTGGGCCTGGCCGCCGAGCACCACGGCGCGCGGAGCGACCACGCGGCTCTTCATCCAGGCAAAGCGCTCCCATTCGCGGCCCTGCACCTGGAAATACTCTTCGAGCGCGTCGAGCGAGACCACGCTCGGCCCCGAGTTGCCGTTGGGCCGCAGCGCCAGGTCGACGCGGAACACGAAGCCGTGCTCGGTCACGTCGCCCACCAGCGCATAGATGCGCTTCACGGCCCGCGCGAAGTACTCCTGGTTGGACAGCTTGCCGCGCCCGTCGGCATCGCCGGCCGTGTCGCCGTCCACGTCGTACAGGTAGATGAGGTCGATGTCGCTGGACACATTGAGCTCGCGCGCGCCGAGCTTGCCCATGCCGATCACCCACAGCTGCGAGCGCTGGCCTTCGGGGCCGAGCGGCGCGCCGTGCTGGGCGTCGAGTTCATGGCAGGCGTCCTGGCAGGCGATGTCCAGGGCCAGTTCGGCCAGCTCGGTCACGGCGGTGGTCACCACCGCGAGCGGGGCCTGCTGGTCGCAGTCGAGTGTGACCAGACGTTCCATCGTGAGCTGGCGCACGATGCGCAATGCATCGCCCACGGCCACGCCGCGTGCGCGCAGGGCGTCGTAGGCGACGGTCATCGATTCGCGCCGGGGCTCGCCGGGCGGCAGCAATTCAAGCTCGGCCGCATAGCGGCGGCGCAGCCGCTGGACGAATCGGGAACTGGAAGAAAACGCGGAAGGCGTCGGATTGGATGGCAACTGATTCACACTGGTGTGGGTTGGCGCGGAACCCGGCTCAAGGCTGGCGGTCATAATTCCCGACACAGCGCGATCCTCAATGAACGACACGGCGTCTTCCCCTTCACGTCTGCTCCAAATCACCGCTGTGACAGCGCGCTGGCTATTGGGTCTGCTCTTCGCTGCGTGGCTTCTGCTGGCACTGTCAGTCGTGGTCCTGCACGCGTGGATTGTGCCGCGAATCGGCGATTTTCGCGGTGCACTCGAGGCGCAGGCTAGCAAGGCCATCGGTGTCCCGGTGCGCATCGGCGCCATCACCGCCCGTTCCGAAGGGCTATTTCCGGCCTTCGAATTGCGCGACGTGGTGCTGCAGGACGCAGACCAGCGCGAGGCCCTTCGCCTCGTGCGGGTGGTGGCGAGCGTGTCGCCGCGCTCGCTGTGGCGCCTGAATTTCGAGCAGCTCTATATCGAGGGCCCGCAGCTCGACGTGCGCCGCGACACTCAGGGAAAACTCCATGTGGCTGGATTGCACATGGAGACCGACACGACCGGAGAAACCCGCGCCGCCGACTGGTTTTTCGCGCAGCGCGAGTTCGTCATCGAAGGCGGCACCGTGCGCTGGACCGACGAGCAGCGCCGCGCCGAGCCGCTGCTGCTGACCGACGTGCGCTTCGTGTCCCGCAACGGCGCGCGCCGCCACGGCCTGCGGCTGGACGCCACGCCGCCGGCCGGCTGGGGCGAGCGCTTCACGCTGCGCGGCCAGTTCCGCCAGCCGCTGCTGTCGATCCGCAGCGGCCACTGGCAGACCTGGGACGGCCAGCTCTATGCCGACCTGCCCTACATCGACGTCACGCGCCTGGGCCAGTACGTTTCGCTCGACGCGCGCATCCGCGAAGGCAACGGCGCGCTGCGCCTGTGGGCCGACGTGGACGACGGGCGCATCGTCGGCGGCGCCGCCGACCTGGGCCTGAACCGCATCGACGCCTCGCTCGGCAAGGGGCTGCAGCCGCTGGTGCTGCGCGCCGTCACCGGCCGGCTGGCGGGGCAGATGAACGCGGACACCTTCGAGTTCTCGACCACCGCCTTGCAGTTCGACACCGTCGACGGCCTGCGCTGGCCGGGCGGCAACCTGTGGCTGCAGCACACGCCCGCCAAGGGCCGCACGCCCGAGCACGGCGCGCTGAAGGCCGACCGGCTTGACCTCGCCGCGCTGGCGCTCATCGCCGACCGGCTGCCGCTGGGCGAGGCCACGCACCGCGTGCTGGGCGCCTACGCGCCGCGCGGCCTGGTCGAGCGCATCGACATGAACTGGCAGGGCGCGCCCGACGCGATCGCGCGCTACCAGGCCAAGGGCCGGGTCAGCGGCTTGCGCGTGGCCTCGCAGCCTGCGCCTGCAGCCACCGCCCAAAGCACCCCGGCACCGGCCGGCGCCCCCGCCGCGCCGCCGCGCGTGCACCCCGGCACCCCCGGCCTGAGCGGCGCCACGCTCGACTTCGACGCCAGCCACACCGGCGGCACCGCCACGCTGGCCATGGCCAAGGGCACGCTCGAATTCCCCGGCGTGTTCGAAGACCCGGTGATCCCCATCGACCGGCTCTCGACCCAGCTGCAGTGGAAGCTCGACAACGGCGCCATGCAGGTGCAGGTGTCGAAGCTGCGCTTCGCCAACGCCGACGCCGAGGGCGAGGCCGAGGCCCACTGGCGCACCAGCGACCCGGCTACCTCGAGCAGCCGTGCGCAGCACCCCGGCGTGCTCGACCTGCAGGGCAAGCTCACGCGCGCCGACGGCACCCGCGTGTTCCGCTACCTGCCGCTCGACATTCCGCAGCACACGCGCGACTACGTGCGCGAGTCGGTCGTCAAGGGCACCGCCAGCACCGTCGATTTCCGCGTGCGCGGCGACCTGCACGACATGCCCTTCATGGACCCGAAGCAGGGCGAGTTCCGCATCGCGGCCAAGGTGTCGGACGTGCACTACGCCTACGTGCCGCCCTCGCTCGCGGCCGCCACCGCCGCGCCCGCGACCCCGGCGTCGCGCACCGGCCCGCCCGCCGCGCCGCCGCCCGTGTGGCCGGCGCTCACGGGCGTGTCGGGCGAGCTGGTGTTCGAGCGCGCGGGCATGCTGGTGCGCAACGCGCGCGGGCGCATTGCCGGCGCGCCCGGCGTCGAGGTCACGAAGGCCGAGGCGCAGATCGCCGACATGTCGCACCACGCCGCGCTGCTGCGCGTCGAGGCGCAGGCCAAGGGCCCGCTGGGCGAGGTGCTGCGCGCCGGTGCGCCGCTGGCCGGCGAGGCCGGGCCCTTCCTGCAGCGCGCGCGTGCCACCGGCTCGGCCGACTACAAGCTGCGCCTCGACTTGCCACTGGAAAACGTCGACAACACCAAGGTGCAGGCCACCGTGACGCTGGCCGACAACGAGCTGCAGGTGGTGCCCGAGGCGCCGCCGTTCACGCAGGCGCGCGGCACGCTCAGCTTCACCGACACCGGCTTCTCGCTGGCCGGCGTGCAGGCCCGCCTGCTGGGCGGCGAGGTTCGCGTCGAAGGCAAGGGCCGCTTCAGCGGGCCGCAGCGCGAACTGGCGCTGAAGGCGCAGGGCACGGCCAGTGCCGAAGGCCTGCGCGGCGCGCGCGAGGTCGACTGGCTCGCCCGCCTGGCCAAGCACGCCACCGGCAGCGCGCCCTACGCCGCCACCTTCTCGATGCGCGACGACACGCCCGAGTTCTCGCTCACCAGCAGCCTGCAGGGGCTGGCGCTGCAGCTGCCCACGCCGCTGGTCAAGACGGCCGAGGAGCTGATGCCGCTGCGCATCGAGAAGAAGGTGCTGGCGCGCGACGCCCGCCGCGCCACGCAGGACCAGCTGACGCTCGAGCTCGGCCGCGTCGGCTCGGTGCAGTACGTGCGCGAACTGTCGGCCAACGGCCAGGCGCACGTGCTGCGCGGCGGCATCGGCATCGGGCTGGCGCCCGGCGAGACGGCGCTGCCGCCCGACCGCGGCGTGTTCGCCAACGTCAACGTCGCCAAGCTCGACATGGGCGCCTGGCAGACGCTGGTGGGCACCGCCGCGGTGGTCGGCGGCGGCGAGCGCGCCGACGATCCCGACCTGGCCTACCTGCCCACGCGCATCGCGGTGCGCGCGCAGCAGCTGGGCATCGCGGGGCGCACCCTGCACAACGTGGTGCTCGGCGGCACGCGCGAAGGCGCGCTGTGGCGCGCCAACGTCGACGCCTCCGAACTCAGCGGCTACGCCGAGTACAGCCACAGCCAGGCCGGCCGGCTCTATGCGCGGCTCGCGCGGCTGAAGATCGCGCCGGCCGAGGCCACGCAGGTCGAGACCCTGCTCGACGAGCAACCCGGCACCCTGCCGGCGCTGGACATCGTGGTCGACGACTTCGAGCTGCTCGGCAAGCGCCTGGGCCGCGCCGAGATCGACGCCGTCAACCGCGGCGGGCGCGAATGGCTGCTCAACAAGCTCGCCTTCAGCGTGCCCGAGGCCACCTTCACCGCCAAGGGCACCTGGGCCGCGCCGGCGGGCGGAGGCGCAAGCGCCGGCCAGCGCCGCACCACGGCCATGAACTTCAAGCTCGACATCGCCGACGCCGGCGACCTGCTCACGCGCTTCGGCATGCCAGGCGTCTTGCGCCGCGGCAAGGGGCGGCTCGAGGGCGAGGTGAACTGGCGCGGCTCGCCGTTCTCGCTCGACTACCCCAGCCTGGGCGGCCAGCTGCAGGTCGACGTGGAGCAGGGCCAGTTCCTCAAGGCCGACCCGGGCCTGGCCAAGCTGCTGGGCGTGCTGAGCCTGCAGGCGCTGCCGCGCCGGCTCACGCTCGATTTCCGCGACGTGTTCAGCCAGGGCTTCGCCTTCGACTTCATCCGCGGCGACGCGAAGATCAACAAGGGCATCGCCAGCACCAACAACCTGCAGATGAAGGGCGTGAACGCCGCCGCGCTCATGGACGGCTCGGCCGACATCGTGCGCGAGACGCAGAACCTGCGCGTGGTGGTGGTGCCCGAGATCAACGCCGGCACGGCCGCGCTGGTGGCCACAGCCATCAACCCGGCCATCGGCCTGGGCACCTTCCTCGCGCAGTGGGTGCTGAGCAAGCCGCTCGCGGCGGCCGCCACGCAGGAGTTCCACGTCGAAGGCACCTGGGCCGACCCCAAGATCGCCAAGGTGCCGCGCTCGCTGCAGCTGCTGCCCGGCCTGCCGGGCGGATCGACATCGACGGGCGCCAGCGAAGGCAAGAAAACGGAGACCACGCAATGAAAGTCGCAGCCATCCAGATGGTGTCCGCCATCGCCCGCGAAGCCAACCTCGTGCGCGCCCATGCGCTGCTCGGGCAGGCGGCGCGCGACGGCGCCGAGCTCGCGGTGCTGCCCGAGTATTTCTGCATGATGGGCGCGCGCGACACCGACAAGCTCGGCCTGCGCGAAACCGCCGGCGCCGGCACGGTGCAGGGCTTCCTGGCCGACGCGGCGCGCGAGTTCGGCCTGTGGATCGTGGGCGGCACGCTGCCCATCGAGAGCGACGACGCCGACCACGTCTTCAACAGCTCGCTGGCCTTCTCGCCCGAAGGCAAGTGCGTGGCGCGCTACGACAAGATCCACCTGTTCTTCTTCGACAACGGCACCGAGCACTACGACGAGCGCCGCGTCATCGCACCCGGCGCGCAGCCCGTGGTGTTCGACCTGCCGTCGCGCGACGGCCACGCCTGGCGCGTGGGCATGAGCGTCTGCTACGACCTGCGCTTTCCCGAGCTGTACCGCGCGCTGGCAGGGCAGGGCGCCGACCTGCTGCTGGTGCCCAGCGCCTTCACGCGCACGACCGGCGCCGCGCATTGGGAGGTGCTGCTGCGCGCGCGCGCCATCGAGAACCTGGCCTGGGTGGTCGCACCCGCGCAGGGCGGCACGCACGAGAACGGCCGCCAGACCTGGGGCCAGTCGCTGGTCATCGACCCCTGGGGCACGGTGGTGGCGCAGCAGGCCGCCGAAGAGGGCGTGGTGCTGTTCGACCTCGACGCCCGGCAGGTCGAGCGCACGCGCGCCCAGCTGCCCGCGCTGTCGCACCGCGTGCTCGCCTGACGATGGCCGACGAGGCGCTCGACGTTCCTGCACCGCCGCCGCCGCAACAGCAGCCGCAGCGCCGGGGATGGGGCGTCGCCTTCGCGCGCCTGCGCTCGCTGTGGAAGCGCTGGTTTCTGTGGCTGCTGCTGGCGGTGCTGGTGTCGGCGCTGCTGGTCACCGTCGTGTGGCTGGCCGGCCGGCACGAGGTCGAGCAGGTGCAGGCCGCGCTGGAGCGCGACACCGCCGACGCCGTCGTCGACCTGCGCAGCGGCCTGCAGCGCAACGCCCAGAGCCTGCGCGCCACGCTCGCGCCGGGCATGGAGCGCACGCACTGGGCCGACCGCGCGGCGGCGCAGCTGCGCGAGCACCGCGAATGGCTGCGGCTCGAGTGGCGCGATGCGCAGCTGCAACCCATCGAAGCCGTGAACACGCCCTACCGCACGCGCATCCTCGAGGAGAGCAACCGCGGCCCCGCGCAGGCCGACGTGGCGCAGGCCTGCGCCACCGCGCGCAAGGCCGGTGCGCCCGCCTACTCGCCCAGCCACTACGTGCCCGTGGCCGGCGGCGGTGGCGTCGAGGTGATGGAGCTGTGCCTGCCGATGGACGCCGGCGACTACCTGGTGGCCAGCTATTCGCTGCGCGACACGCTGGTCGAGCTGGTCGGCCCCACGCTCACGCGCGGCCAGGAGGTCGCCTTCACCGAGGCCGACGGCACGCGGCTGGTGGCACTGGGCACCTCGCGGCGCATCGGCACGCGCGTGTTCACCTCGCAGCAGCGCATCGACCTGCCGGGCGCCTCGCTCATGCTGCGCGTGGACGGCTGGCGCGCCGCGCCCGACCTGTTCCCGAACATGCTCACGGCGCTGGTCACGGCGATCTCGATCGCGCTCGTGTCGGTGCTCGTCCTGCTGGCGCGCGACACCCGCCGCCGCCTGCGCGCCGAGCGCGACCTGGCCGACGCGCTGGCCTTTCGCAAGGCGATGGAAGACTCGGTCATCACCGGCCTGCGCGCGCGCGACCTGCAGGGGCGCATCACCTACGTCAACCCGGCCTTCTGCGAGATGGTCGGCTTCACGCCCGAAGAGCTCATGGCCGACAGCGTCGAGGCGCCCTACTGGCCGACCGAGCTGGCGCACGAGTACCACCTGCGCCAGACGCGCCGCTTCGCGGGCGGCCTGCCGCCGCGCGAGGGCTTCGAGTCGGTCTTCATGCGCAAGGACGGCACGCGCTTTCCGGTGCTCATCTTCGAGGCGCCGCTGATCAACGCGCACAAGGTGCAGACCGGCTGGATGAGCGCCTTCATCGACGTGAGCGAGCAGCGCCGCGTCGAGGAACTCTCGCGCGCCAGCCAGGAGCGCCTGCAGGCCAGCGCGCGCCTGGCCACCGTGGGCGAGATGGCCTCGCTGCTGAGCCACGAGCTCACGCAGCCGCTGGCCGCCATCGCCAGCTACGCCACCGGCTCGCTCAACCTGATCGGGCCCGAGGCGCGCGGCGAGCAGGCCGAGGTGGCCATGGCCGTGAAGCGCATCGCCGAGCAGGCCGACCGCGCCGGCCAGGTGATCCGCAGCGTGCACGACTTCGTGCGCCGGCGCGACCGCATGCGCGAGGCCGTGGCGCCGCAGGCGCTGATCGACGCCGTGCTGCCGCTGGTGCGGCTGCAGGCGCGCAAGCTCGACGTGACGATCGAGATCGTGTGCGAAGAGCGCCTGCCCGCCGTGGTGTGCGACCGCACGCTGGTCGAGCAGGTGCTGCTGAACCTGGCGCGCAACGCCATGCAGGCCATGGACGGCGCCGACCACGCGCCCGGCAGCCGCGTGCTGCGCCTGCGCGTGGCGCGCGCCCTGCCGGTGGGCGCCACCGTGCCGGCCGACGGCCGGCGCTGGCTCGAGTTCTCCGTGGCCGACCTGGGCTGCGGCATCAGCGAGGAGGTGGCGGCGCGCCTGTTCACGCCCTTCTTCACCACGCGCCCCGACGGCATGGGCCTGGGCCTGAGCCTGTGCCGCACCGTGGTGGAGCAGCATGGCGGCGCGCTGATGTTCGAGCCCAACCGCCCCCGGGGCACCGTCTTCAGGTTTACGCTCCCGGCTGCGGGATAGCCGCCTTTTTCTTCTTCTTCTTCTTCGTTTTCTCTGTTCCGCTGGACCTCATGGCATGCAACCGCTGATCGATGGCTTGATCTTTATCGTGGACGACGACGCCAGCGTGCGCGAGGCGCTGGCCTGGCTGCTGCGTTCGCGCCGCCTGGCCAGCGAGCACTTCGGCAGCGCCGAGGCCTTCGAGCAGTACCTGGACGAGGCGCCGCTGCCCGACCAGCCGCGCTGCCTGCTGCTGGACGTGCGCATGCCCGGCATGAGCGGGCTGGTGCTGTTCGACCGGCTGGCCGAACGCGGCCTGCTGGCCGAGATGCCGGTGATCTTCCTGACCGGCCATGCCGACGTGCCCACCGCCGTCGAGGCGGTCAAGCGCGGCGCCTTCGACTTCTGCGAGAAGCCGTTCTCGGACAACGCGCTGGTCGACCGCATCGAGCAGGCGCTGGGCATGTCGCAGCGCGCGCTCGAGGTGCAGCGCGTGCGCCGCGGCCTGGCCGACCGTATCGCCGAGCTGACCGACCGCGAGCGCGACGTGATGCGCCTCGTGGTCGAGGGCCTGCCGAACAAGCTCATCGCCGACCAGCTCGCGATCAGCGTGCGCACGGTGGAGGTCCACCGGGCGCGCGTGTTCGAGAAGATGGAAGTGAAGTCGGCGGTGGAGCTGGCCAACCGCCTGCGCGACCTCTAGCCCGCAGGCCGGGCCTCAGCTGTGCACGTGCTGCGCCGCGCCGTCGCGCGTGGCCATCTCCAGCATGCTGCGGCCGTCGACGATACCGACGACGTTGCCGTCCTCGCCCAGCCCGGCAATGGCGCCCTCGAACACGCAGAACAGCACGCAGCCGCCGTCGGAGCGCGGCTGGTGGATGTCGCCGGCGGGCTCGTGCATGTAGTCGCCCGGGCGGCCGATGTCGTTGCGCTCGTAGTAGATGTCGCCCTCGAGCACGATCACCTCGATGGCGCCCAGGTGGTGGTGCACCGGCGCCTCGGTGCCGGGATCGACCTTCAGCAGGCAGGTGAAGCCGCCGCTGCGCCGGTTGATGCTCAGCAGCTTGTAGGCCACGCCGGGCATGACCCACGGCTTCCATGGATAGTTGTCGAGCTTCTGGAAATGCGGGTACGGCAGCGTGATGCGCGCGTGGGCGGCGCTGGCCGGCGGCGTGGCTTTCAGGGCGGTCAGGGTCATGGTGTCTCCGTGGGTGATGCGGCCGGGATCGGCCTGCCAAGCCAGTCTAGGAGCGGCTTCTCACGCCATGGCCTGTTGGCCCGAACGAAGCACGGGATGTCGAAAGCGGCGCGCTTTTGCGCAAGTCGCTGCGCGGTTCAGCGCATGCGGCGGTAGGCGCCTGGCGCCACGCCGACGAACGCACGGAAGCGCGTCGAGAAGTACGCGGGGCTGCCGAAGCCCATGCGCGCGGCCACGGCCTCGACGGGCAGGTCGCTGGTGCGCAGCAGTTCGGCGGCGCCTTCGAGGCGGCGGCGCAGCAGGTACTGGTAGGGCGCCATGCCGCTGGCCGCCTTGAAGCTGCGGATGAAGTGGTCCTGCGACAGGTGCACCAGCCCCGCCAGGTCGGCCAGGCCCAGCGGCGTGGCCAGGTGCGCGTCGATGTGCTCGGTCACGCGGCGCAGCTGCCGCGGCGTCAGGACCGGCTGCCGGCGCGCGCCCTCCGTGCGCGGTAGCGCACCGCGCCCCGGTGCGCAGTGGCGCCGCACGAGGTGATGGGCCAGCAGGTGCTGGCTCTGCGAGAGCAGCAGCGAATCGGGGCTCGCGGGCACGCCGCCGTACAGCTCCACCTCGCTCACCAGCATCTGGAAGAAGCCTTGCAGCCACGGGTCGCGGATCGCGAAGAAGGGGTCGATCTCCGCCGCCGGCCCGAGGCCTTCCTCGGCGGCGACACGGGCGATCAGCGCCTGCCCGATGTACAGGTGCACCACGCCGCAGCGCCCGCCGATTTCCCATTCGGTGCCGTCGCAGGGGATGAAGCTCACGCTGCCCAGCCGCGAGCGCGAGGCGACGAGCTTGCCGCGCTCGTACTTGCGCACCGCCGTGCTGCCGTTTTCGTGGAGCACCAGCACGTGATGCGCCGCGCCGTGGAAGGGCAGCCAGCACGCGTCCTGCTGCCAGCG
Source organism: Variovorax sp. GW458-11-26-14-LB1 (assembly GCF_059423965.1). Lineage (NCBI taxonomy): Bacteria > Pseudomonadati > Pseudomonadota > Betaproteobacteria > Burkholderiales > Comamonadaceae > Variovorax > Variovorax sp. GW458-11-26-14-LB1. The sequence continues at coordinate 1,985 of NZ_JBWKYW010000042.1, read as the reverse complement.
GGCGGCGAACAGCTGGTCGCCGCCGGTCACGAGGTACTGCGGTTGCGCACCGGTGCCCGCGGCGATGATGTCCGGGGCAAAGCGGGATGCGACGCTCGATGGGGCCGGCGCGATGGCGTTCATCGGAGTTTCCTCTCGTGTCCGCCCGGCGCGCGGTGCGCGCGCCGCGTGCAGGCCGCGCGATGTTAGGGCCGGCGGTGCCGTGCCCTCATGCGGGATTTCCTGACGGTGCCGCGCGACGTGCGCGCAGCACCTGGGCTCAGATCTTCTCGGCGACGAAGATTTCGACGCGGCGGTTCTGCGCGCGGCCGGCGGCCGTGCCGTTGTCCGCCAGCGGCTCGCGCGAGCCGCGGCCGTCGGTGGTGATCACGGTGGTCGACACGCCGCGGCCCACCAGGTGGTTGCGCACGCTGTCGGCGCGGCTGACCGAGAGGCGCTCGTTGCCTTCCTCGCTGCCCGTGCTGTCGGTGTGGCCGACCACGCGCAGGCTGGCGGTGGTGGCGCTCTTCAGGCCTTCGGCGACCTTGTCCAGCACCTGCGCCAGGTTGCGCTTGACGTTGGCGCGGCCCGTGTCGAACGAGAGTTCATTCGGAATCACGACGTGAAGCTGGTTGTCGGCGGTCTGCGAGATCACCACGCCGGTGCCCTTGGTGGAGCTTTCGAGCTCGGCCTTCAGCGCGTCCAGTCGGGCGGTCCAGCTGTTGGCCGGTGCGGCCTGCTGTGCGGCCGGTGCTTCGGCCGGCGGGGTCGACGATGCGCACCCCGCGATGAACAACACAGCGGCCAGGGCCGCGCTAGACACAACAAACTTCCTCATGAATTTTCCCTCTGCTTGGACCAATGAAAACTGAAGCGGGAACCGGCCGTTCGATAGGGCGGCCGGTTTCCCGGTGGGGCGGCGATCAGCCGCGCGGTGCGCGCTCGCCCACGTAGATCTCGACGCGGCGGTTCTGTGCCCGGCCGGCGTCGCTGTTGTTGTCGGCCACCGGCTCATGCGAGCCACGGCCTTCGATGCGGAACGCCGCGGCGCTCACGCCGCGTGCCACCAGGTAGTCGCGCGTGCTGGCGGCGCGGTCCACCGACAGCGGGTTGTTGATGGCGTCGGAGCCGGTGCTGTCGGTGTGGCCGATGATGCGCACCTCGGCGTTCGGGTTGTTGCGCAGGCCGTTGGCGAACTGGTCGAGCACGGGCGCGAAGTTCGACTTGATGTTGGAGCGGCCCACGTCGAACGACACGTCGCTCGGAATGGCGAGCTTGAGCTCGTTGTTGGCGGTCTGCGTCACGGCCACGCCGGTGCCTTGGGTGGCGGCTTCCATCTGGCGCTTCTGGTTTTCCATGCGCTGCGACCACAGGTAGCCGCCGAGCGCGCCGGCCGCCGCACCGACCACCGCGCCCGTGCCGATGGCACCGCGGTTGCCGCCGGTCGCCGAGCCGATGGCGGCGCCGCCGAGCGCGCCGATGCCGGCACCGATGCCGGTGTTGCGCTGGGTGTCAGTCATTCCGCCGGCACAGCCGGACAAAACGAGGGCAGCTGCGGTGGTTGCAAGAACGAACTTTTTCATGGCGATCCCTTTCAAGGTTGAATCAAGCGGGCCACAGCTTAGCCCCCGGCGGGTATGCGATGGTACGTGCTCAAAGCCCTACGGAAAATAAGAAAACTTTCGCCATCGCCCGTGAATGCTGCGATGATTGCTACTAAAGTTGTAGCAATAGGGTGCTTGTCCGACAGTGGGCCGCGCCGTGTGGCTACACGAGCAATTCACACTTTGGGCGGCGAATCCTTGTCCTCACGCTCGGCGTCGGGGTCGTCATGCAATTCACCCTTGTTACGCCCGGAAAACATGGTCCACCAGATGATCAAGATCAGGACGAGTCCCGCGGCGAGGGCTTCAAGCAGAATCAAACCCATGAGAAATGGACTCCAGTGGCTGGTCGGGCTTGCGATCGTAGCAACGCTTGCCGGCTGTTCCCTCGGCCCCCGCGCC